>JASJCB010000197.1 GCA_030066195.1 Acidobacteriota bacterium | reverse complement strand
AC
Source organism: Acidobacteriota bacterium (assembly GCA_030066195.1). GTDB lineage: Bacteria > Acidobacteriota > Holophagae > Acanthopleuribacterales > Acanthopleuribacteraceae > JASJCB01. The sequence continues at coordinate 23,745 of JASJCB010000197.1, read as the reverse complement.
CGGCAAACAAGAAGAACCCACGACCGACGAGGCGCCGACAACAGCCCCGGCGGAACGACCTTCCGAAGCGGAGCCGACCCGGGAGGATCATCCCCCCGAAGGCGCGGTGGAACCAACCCGGGAGGATCATCCCCCCGAAGGCGCGGTGGAACCAACCCGGGAGGATGATATCCCTGAAAACGCGATGGAACCGAACCTTGAACCCGCCGGAGCGGCGCCGCAACGACACGTACGCCTCGACATCGCCCGGACATAATTGAGTAAGCGTTTTAAATCAAACATATTTGGCCACGGAAGGCACAGAGAAGAAGAGGTGTTGGGTCAAGAGTTTTTTTGCCACGGATCTCGCGGATCTTCACTGATCCGGAAAACGGTTTGCAGCAGTCTGTCTGCTTTCTTTCTTGATCTGTGAAGATCAGCGCGATCCGCGGCTGGATTATTCCGGTCGCTCGTCGGTTTTGGGCGTGCTGTTTCGGCAGGTGAAGCATTGCAGCGGTTGTGTCGACGGCATGATGGGTCCGCATCGCGGTCAGGCCGGCATTTCGGGGTGGCCTTCAGCCGGACTCCGCGTGGTCGGCGGTCGGGTGGGTTTTCATTTGTGGAAAAAATCGCGGTTTTCGGGTCCCCGGAAAAATGGGTCCGGTTGCCGGCATGCCGTCGTGATTGGTGAGATTATTTTGTGTATTGGTCGATCACTCTTTCGATCGCGCGGGCACAGACCGGGCAGAAGCCGACGTCGTTCCGGGTGTACATCATGCAGTCGGCGTAGGGGCGGTAGAGTCCTTTTGCCATGTAGCCGGCGCCCTCGAATGCGCCTACCTTGCCCGAGTACTTCATGGAGGACAGGAAGGCCGTCTCGCGTTCGGCCTGGTCGCGGAACAGTTGTTCCATTTCCGATTCCGGCGCTTTGCGGGCGCGCATTTCGGCGCGTTTCTTCTGGGTGGCGCGGCTTGCCGCGTCGAACGCTTCCTTTTTCCAGGGCGTGGGCAGCGGCGTGTCCGGTTCCACCAGGTCCTTCCACTTCAGGTTTTCCGGGTCAAGCAGCGCCGTGACGTTGGCCTCCCAGGGCTCTACCGTGATTTCCGGGATTTCGTAGGCTACCGATGAGGTGTAGTATTCGTCGGCCAGCGCGGCGAAGTGGTGGCCGAACTCGTGAACGAACAGGTAATCGAAAAAGGCGTTATCGGCGGCCGCCGTGGCCAGCCAACGGAAGATGCCCCCGCCGCCGTAGGTTTGTTCGTTCATCAGGATCACCATGTATTCGTAGGGGACCGCCGAGGCGACCTCGCGCAACGTGCGGTTGTCGTAGCTCAAGACATAGCGCTGGGAATCGAAGGCGGAATAGTGGGTGCTGAGGGGGGAGCGTTTGTAGATGCCCTCGTGCGGCCTGCTGACGCCGGATTCCTGCGCCGGGGTATCGACCGCCCATACATTGAAATCGGAACGGCGCGACTTGAAGGGCTCAATGGCGAACAGGGCATCGGCCGCGCGTTTCGCATCCTTATGGAATTTTTTCATTTCGGCCGCGGTGTAGCCGTCACCGAGGATCAACAGGTCTACCTTGTTACGGGCCGGCCCGCTCTCTTGAACCGCCCAGGCGTTATAGGGCGATTTGCGATCGGCTGGATTGACCGAACGAGCCGAGGGGTCGACCGTGAGTTCCCAAACCGGGGCGAATTTGTTTTCGGCATTGCGTTTGTTCAATACAACCCTGACGGGTTGTTTCGGCCAGGGGAATCGAACCGACTCGTGAAAGGCGCCCCAACGCTGCTTTGCCTCGCCGATGGTTTCCCACTCGCCGTAGATGGTGGCAAACCCCTGACTGAAGAGCAGCGTCTTTTTCTCCGTATCCCAAACCTGGACCAGGTACTTGCCGAAGGCGAGGGAATCGACGAGACGCGTGGTGCTGCCGGGCCAGGGCCCGTCGGACACGATGCGGTCCAGGGCAAAATGTTCCTCGGTTGCGGTACCCGTATGGAAATAATCCAGGCGCATGGTTTTATTTTCGAAATAATCGCCGAAATCAACGGCGTAGCTTGTGACCGGGGCCAGAACCAGGGGGAGCAGGCGCAAGAACATGGGACACCTCCGATATATGGATTCCAATTCACCGCTATTGTAACGCAAGAATCCGTACAGGCATCCCGGAACGCAGAAAACCCTCGCCGACGGTGTCGGGAGGGTTCGTTAACTGTTTCATTTAAATTTGCTTACCGGTTAGTTTTACTTTGTGCCGCCGGTATCATCTTCTTCGCTCTCATTGCCGGCGCCGCCGGGCGGCATCTTCTGGTTTTTCAGGTAACTGATCTGCTTCTGGGTCATCATCCACCTCTCAAGTTGTTGATATCTGCCCCCATGCAATGTGACAAATATCACACGGTTTTTCGGTAAAAGTCAAGCAAACCTTTAGTAGAGAGTTAATTAAGCGGGAATAATTCCTTTTTTGACAACTAAAACGACAGCCGGGAGAATCGCTCTCAAAGAAAATCGAATACCACGTCTCTTAAATTGGGGTTTTGCTTAAAAGCTTCTTCGAAAGAAAGGTTCTCCTGCTTTTTATGGTTATCCTGTTTCGTGTGCTCCCATAGTGTTCGATAGTATAAACCCTGAAGGAAGTATAACGGAGCATTGTCTTTATCTCGAGTGCGCAACTCTTCCAGAATGGCTTTTGCTTCCTCCAGAAAAGTGTTGTGGGTTTCACTGGAGGGATCGGAGGCGCGTGCGCACATGATGAGACTTTTGGCCAGAAGTTGATAGCCAATGAGCAGAGATTTTTCTTTTTCAATGGCTTCACGAGCGGCTTGAGTTGCCTTTGCATACCATTCACCGGCTTGTTTACCCACGGCTTTAGAGCCGGCGAATAATGAGATCCTTGCCGTGGTGATATGGATCGGACTGGTAATATCGTTAATCGATAAAGCTTCTTCCAAACATTTCTCTGCTTGCCTCAATGAGGGTCGATAATCCCTGTTTAAACTATGGAGCCGTTGGGCCGAGGCGAGGAACAATTCGGCGCGATAGGCCAGGGCTTCCAGATAGACACCGCGGTTGTTGGCGGTGACTTTGGTAAAGGCAAAGTTGGCCTCTTGAAAGTCCTGATCAGAGGGGTTTTGCCCCGTTAAACATTGAAACCTGTACCGGGTCATCAGAGCGCGACCCTTGTACAGGAGCACGTCGGAACGGTCCGGGTTGATCGACTCAGCCAATTTCGAATTGGCCAGAGCCTTGTCCAAGGAGGGAAAAGGGTCCCGGCCGATGTCCCAAAGGTATTCGCTTTTTTCGATCAAAGCCCAGGCCGATGCTCTCAGGGGGCTGATGTAACGCGGATCGATTTGGGTCGCCTGCTTGAAGGATTCCTCGGCCGCGGCGTAACTGGGAAGCGGATCACGTCCGTTTTCCTGTAGCATGAGGGCCCGGCGCACGTGGAACAGGCCCAGGTTGTAGTGGGGCGTCCTGGCGTCTTTCTTGATAGAGAGCGCCTTCTTGACGACATCGATGGCCTGATCGAGATACTCGGTAGCGTCTTCTCCCTGCTCTTCGAGAAGAGACGCCTTGTTGGAGTAGGCCGAGGCCTTGTTGTTATAGGCATCGTAGCGGGGTTCCTGCTCCAGCGCCTTGTCGTATGCCTGAAGGGCCTGATCCAGCAGTTTTTCGGCCTCGCCTCCCTTGCTGCGCAGGTAGCGGCTCCAATCCAGGAACACATTGCCCAACCGGTTGTAACGGCTATAGGTCGGTTCGATACCGATACCGCGTTTCAAAGAGGAGTGCGCCTTGTTGTGATAGAACTCGGGATTTCTTCCCTGTCTGCGTTCGTAGCGGCCCTTACTGTAATAAACGGCGCCCAGCTGCTCCATAACCTCGGGGTTCTCGGCGTCCAGCGCCAGGGCTTTTTGGGCGTATTCAATGGCCTTTTCCTGCAAGCTTTCCGGGTTTCTACCGCGCCGGTCGAGCACATCCGCCATCAAACGGTTGAGATCCGAGAGGTAAACATGGGCCATGACATTGTTGGGATCGATACTCAGGGCATCCCTGCCGGACCTGATGCCCATGTCGAAATACTCGGAAATGGAATCGGAACCGGAACCGATGAACTCCAGCAGCATCAGGTTCTTGCCCGTGCGGCAAAGGCCCAGGTAGGCATCGATATAACTGCGCCCGATATTTATGGCGCGCTCATAGGATTCCTTCGCCAGCAGGTAATCGGCGCGGGCGCTGTCGTCCTCTTTGTTCCAACGTTCCTGGCCTCGGGCCCTGTAGATATCGCCTTCAAGGGTGTAGGCTTCGTATAGCCAACCCTTTTGATGATATGCCGCGCGCGCTTTTTCCAGCGCGGTTTCGTAGTCCTTGTCGTAATAGGCCAGCAGGGCTTCCAGGTACTCCGGGGACGAGGTGACGTCGTCGGGCGTCATTTTCAGGAAGCGGGCCGCGGGCTCGCGGTATTTGCGATCCAGCTCCTCCATGGTTTTTTCCAGGTCCCGGTCCATGCTCAACAGGTTGGCGTATTCCAATTCGCGCTGGTACAGAATCCCCAGGACCCGGCCCAGTTCATAGGCCACTCCCGGATCTTTGAACCCGGAATCCCATGCCTCCTGTAACAGGGCCTGTGCGCGGTCGTAGTCCTTCAGGGCCAGATAGGCGCGTCCCAACGCGTACTTGCCGGGCCCTTCACCGAATCGGCCGGCGCTTTCAACGCGTTTGGCGATGACCTCGGTGCGGCGTCCCACCTCGTCCAGATAGCGGCTCATATCGTGAATGGGAATCAGGCTTTCGCTGCGAATACTCTCTTCAATGGCCTGGGCTTCGCGGGTGAATTCCCGGGTGAGCCGCGCCTTCTGATCGGCGGCCCACTTGCTGTATACGCCCCAACTCAGGCTGACGGAAACGGCCAGGAAGGCAACCAGGCCGATACCCACCGCCAATTTGTTCTTTGCGGCTTTTTTGCGCAGGCGGTACCACATACCGGCCGGGCGCGCCCGGATGGGTTCGCCGTCAAGGAAATGACCCAAATCCTCGGCCATAGCGCGGGCCGAATCGTAACGCTTGCTCTGGTCCTTCTCCATGCACTTGAAGACAATGGTCTCCAAATCGGAGGGTACCGAGGGATTGATCTGCCGAATGGGCTTGGGATCGTCGTTGATGACCTTGAACAGGACGTTGACGGAGGAAATGCCGGTGAACGGAGGTTTGCCGGCAAGCATTTCGTAAAGCGTGGCGCCCAGGGAATAGACATCCGTGCGTCGATCCAGTCTGTGGACTTCGCCCCGGGCCTGTTCCGGGGGCATGTAGTGGGGCGTACCCACCACCGAGCCGGTTTCGGTCATGCCGGGCGCCGATTGCAGGCGCGCCAGGCCGAAGTCCATGACCACCGGTTTGTAACCGCCGATTTCATTGCGTTGAACCATGATATTGCTTGGTTTCAGGTCCCGGTGAATCAAGCCGCTACGGTGCGCCTCGTGAACGCCCTCGGCGACCTCCTTCATGGCCTTGACCTTCTGTTCCAGCAACATGTTGCGGCAGGCTTCGTTCAGGCTGCCGCCGTCCACGTAGGCCATGACGATATAGGCGCGCCCGTCCACCTCGCCGACCTCGAAGATTTCGCAAAGGTTGTCATGGGAAACCTGGGCCTGCGCCCGCGCCTCGTTGATAAAGCGTTGCTCCGATTCCGAGTCTATGCCGCGAACGAATTTAATGGCCACCTGGCGCTTCAGGCGCGGGTCCTCGGCCAGGAAGACCCGACCCATGCCGCCTTCACCCAGGAACTTGACGAAGGTATAGCGCTCCCAGCCCTTGGGAAAGCCGTGATCCGCCGGTAACTCCCGGATGCGGCCCAGTTGATCGTCGCTCAGATCGAATTCACCCGAGTGATCCCTGGCGATGAAGCGTTCGCGCGACTCCTTGGAGATCACCCTGGTGGCTTTTTCGCTTTCCGGTTCCGCGTCGAGACAGGTTTCGAGCTCGGCAATGACGTCATCGGTCAGCAAGCCGTCTTCACGAACCAGGTCGAGGATGTCCCGTTTCTCTTTCACGGAGCGAGAAATAATCCCGGCCCATTGCTGATCGGTCACATGACCCAGATCAACCGCCAGGCGGAGAATACCTTTTTGTCTGCTTTCGTCCATTCGCCCCGTCACTTGCGGCATCGTTCACGATTCCTGTTTAACTCAGCCCCGGCTGTTTGACAATCGGTCGGGGGACCTTTAACGTGAAGATAGCACCTTTACCCTGTTTACCGGTCACTTGAATGTCACCGCCCATATCTTTCATGACCTGGCAGCAGTAGGGCAGACCGAAGCCATGACCGCTGCTCTTGGTGGTGAACCCTTTTTCGAAGATGGACTCCAGGTGTTCCGGGGCAATGCCGGGACCCGTGTCCTTGATGGATAGCTCCAGGAACTTCTCGTCTTTTTCCCGGCAATTGATTTCCAGCCGGCGCAGGCTGCTTTCTTCCATGGCCTCGACCGCATTTTTGATGAGATTGATGAGGATGTGGATGAATTCCACCTCGGGAACGCGAACCATGGCCTCTTCCGGCATGGTTCGGTCGACCTTCACATCGAAGCGGCGTAAAAGCGACTCATTGACCGCCAATGCATTTTGAACCAGGACCGCGATATCGAAATTCCCGGTCCGGGTTTCCTTCGAGGCCACCTTTTGCTGAGTGTCCACGATATCCTTCATCAGCTTGATCTTTTTGCCCAGTTCGCGAACCTCTTCATACATCTGCTGGTGTTCCGCTTCCAAAAGTCCGCTGACCAACTTGAAGTACTCGGGGAGTTTCTTGCCCTTGACGTCTTGAGAGAAGAACTTGGGCAGGTCATCGGCGTTTTTCTCCAATAGTTTCAATGCCAGTAACAGTTGGGACAAGCGGGATTCGGCAAGGAAGGTGGTTAGCTGGCCGCAGGAAACGGAGACGCTGTTGAGCACGTTGTTGACATTGTGCAGCACCGTATTGGCCAGATCGATTTTACTGGCTTCCTGCATATGGTCGCGAGCCCATTTGCGCGTGTGGGCCAGATCGGCCTGGGCCCTTTTTCGTTCCTTGACCTCTTCGTCAAGGTTCTGGAACATTTCCTGAATAACCTTCAGGCGGGCAATCAATTCCTCCTTGACGAAGGGTTTGACCAGGTAATCGTTGGCGCCGGCTTTAAACAGGCTGATCAGTACGTCCCGGTCAGGCACGGCGGTGAGGAAGATGACCGGCAGGTCTTTCAGGCCCAAATCCATCCTGATCTTGAAGCACAACTCGTCGCCCTTCATGATGGGCATTTCCAAATCGGTGATCACCATGTCGATCTGCTCGAGGTTTTCCAGCAGCAGTTCGTAGCCCTGTTGGCCGTTGGTAGCCTCGATTACCTTGACGCCCTGTTCCCGCAGCATCTCGTTGACCATGTCGCGAACCAGTTTGCTGTCGTCCACCAACAGCGCCGTCATGCTCTCCAGGACGTTTCGCGGGCGCAGGATGCGATTGGCCAGCTTCAAAAGGGTGCCGGGCTTGAAGCTCTTGGTGATGAAATCGGTGGCGCCCGCTCGGAAACCTTTCAGGCGACTTTCCAGCGACTCTGATGAAGTTACGAAGACGATGGGCAGCAGATCCGAGGATTTCTGGCTGAGCCGTTGAGAGAATTGCTCACTACGCAGCCAGGTACAAACCTGGTAACCGTCCATGTCGGGCATTTCGATGTCCAGGATAACCATGTCAACATCTTCGGCATGGATAACGTGGATTGCCTCGAACCCGTCACCGGCTTCCAAGATATCATAGCCGCCCTCGGCAAGTTCTCGCCTGAAGAAGGCCCTGGAGGTACGATCATCATCAACGACAAGAATCTTCATAATCCATCCTAGCGTAAAGTTCGCGGAACGAATTCAATTATACATGATGACGGGCTTTACAGCTGTGGTGATATGCGATGAATGCAACAAAGACGCCGGACGAGTTCAGCCGGCAAACAAGTTGCCCGGCAGAAGAGGAAAAGCCGCGCTGATTTGTCAGCGGCCCATGATGCATGTTTTGACAAATCGGCCGATATGACTACAATTGAGAGGAGGCATGTACCGGTAAGTACTTCAAGTATCACTGGAACCCCAGATTAAATTACATCAGGATGACTCAATGCCCGTAAAAATCCTGGTTGTCGACGATGAAGCCGACCTGGAACTGTTGATCAACCAAAAGTTCCGCCGGGAAATCCGGGCCGGGAAATTCGAGTTCGATTATGCGGCAAACGGCGTTGAGGCGCTGGAGGTTCTGGATAAAAAACCGGAAATAGAATTAGTCTTGACCGACATCAATATGCCGGAAATGGACGGCCTGACTCTGATCGGTCATATCACTAGAAAGGGTTCTCATATTCAGACCATTGTCGTGTCCGCATACGGCGATATGGAAAACATCCGGGCGGCAATGAACCGGGGCGCCTACGACTTTTTAACCAAACCCATCGATTTCGAGGATCTCAAGATCACCGTTGACAAAACGGTGCGCCATATCGAGGAATTGAAGGAGCTGCGCAAAGCCGAGCTGGAAAAGCAGGCAGCGCAAAAGAAGGCGCTGGAAGAAGAGGCCAAGGCCCGCAAGGCCCAGCATAAGTTGATCGAGCATCTTCAGAAGATGGACCGCATGAAGGACGAGTTTCTGGCAAATACCAGTCACGAGTTGCGCACGCCCATCAACGGCATTATCGGTATCGTAGAAACCGTGCTGGACGGCCACCGGGAATACGATGAGGCCACGCGCGCCAACCTGTCCATGGTCATCGAAGCGGGCCGCCGCTTGACCGGCCTGGTGGACGACATCCTGGATTACTCCAAAATGGAATCGGGTAAGCTGCGCCTGAACCTTCAGCCCCTGGACCTGGCCGCGCAACTGGAGGCGGTGCTTACCATCACTAGACCCCTGATCGAGACTCGCCCCATCGAATTGCTGAACAAGGTGCCGGAGGGTTTGCCCGCCGTTTCCGCCGATCCCAATCGGTTACACCAGGTCTTGTTCAATCTGCTGGGCAACGCCGGCAAGTTTACCAACCAGGGTTCCATCACCATTACCGCCGAGGTCGTCGAGGACGCGGTCGCGGTTCACATCGAGGATACCGGGATCGGTATTCCCCGAGAGCATCTGGCCAATATCTTTAAAACCTTCCAACAGATCGGCGATTCCGCCACGCGCAGCCAGGGCGGCGTGGGCCTGGGTCTTGCCATTACCCGGGGCCTGGTGGAACTGGGCGGAGGCCGCATATGGGTCGAGTCCAAGGCGGGCGTGGGCAGCACCTTCAGTTTTACGGTGCCCGTCACTACCGAAGACCCGACCGATACGCGAGAAATACCTACTGCCGGAGGAGCGCACCTGGTCTGGGCGCAAGAGGGTACCGAACTTCCGGTGCCCAGCGCGGAAACCATTCTCACCCGTGATGACCATCTCATTCTGGCCGTGGACGACGAACCGGTCAACCGCCAGGTCCTGCGCAATCAATTGACCCTGGCCGGTTACCGGACGGATGTGGTCGCCAATGGACACGATGCCCTGAAAGCCGTGGAAGAAAAAGAATACGACCTGATCATTCTGGATGTGATGATGCCCGGCATATCCGGCCTGGAAGTCTGTGCGAGCATTCGCAAAACCAAATCCCTGTACGAATTACCCATACTCATGCTGACGGCCCGCAGCCAGCTCAAAGACTTTCTGGCCGGTTTGGAGGCAGGCGCCAACGATTACCTGACCAAACCCTTCGATAAGCGCGAGTTGCTGGCGCGTATGAAAACTCTGCTGACGCTTCGAGATGCGGTCAAGGCGGCGATCCGTCACCAGAACGACCTGCGTGAGGAACAAGTTCGCACGCTCACGCTGGAGAATGAAAAAGCTGTCCTGACTTATCGCGCCGAGGAAAGTGCTCGCGCCGAAGCCCAAGCCAAAGAAGTCTCGCAGCAGAAAACCGATTTCCTGGCTTTGATGAGTCACGAGTTGCGCACCCCGCTCAACGCCATTATCGGATACAGCGAGATCTTGCAGGAGGACATGACTTCCGGCGCCCAGGACCACCTGATTCCCGATATCCTGAAAATCCAGAAGTCGGCCCGGAACCTGCTGTACATGATCAATAACCTGCTGGACTTGACCAAGATCGAGGCGGGTAAGATGGACCTCTACCTGGAAGATTTTCGCCTCAGCCTGCTTTTTGAGGAAGTGACGACCACCATCAAACCCCTGGCCTCCAAAAACAGTAACAAGCTGGAGATCTCCCTGGCTGACGGCCTGGATATGATCCACGCCGACATCACCAAACTGCGGCAGGTGATGTTGAACCTGTTGAGCAACGCCTGCAAGTTCACCGAATCCGGTATCATTTCCATTTCCGCGGACACCATCCAATACCAGGACCTGCCCAAGGTACGGATTACCGTTTCCGACACCGGCATCGGCATGAGCTCCGAACAGTTGAGCCGTTTGTTTCGCCCGTTCACGCAAGCGGATAAGTCGACCATGCGTCACTACGGCGGCACCGGTCTGGGTCTTACCATATGCAAACGCTTCTGTGAAATGATGAACGGCGAGATCACGGTAGAGAGCGAGCAAGGCAAGGGGACAACCTTCCACCTCATCTTTCCGCCGGCCGTGCAAACCTGAAGCCTCAATCGGTATCTGTTGACCTTGTGCATACTTTTCACTTTTGGAGGAGTTGAAAGTAACCGATAGACTTTTGCCAGGGGGGATGTAATGTTTTCACGCGCCGGACGTTTTTTTGCCGAGGAGTTCAAGAAGTGGTTGCCTGATTCCTTTGTTTTTGCGGTGATCCTGACCATCATTACCGCGGTTCTTTCGTTGTTTTGGGTGGATGCCTCGGTGGATGAAATGATCGGGGGTTGGTATCGTGGATTCTGGCTGCTGCTTGAATTCAGCATGCAGATCATCCTGATTCTGGTGACCGGGTTTGCCATTGCGTTGTCACCCCTCGGCATGCGCTATATCGACGGGCTTGCCGATCGCATCCATAAGCCGGTTTATGTTTATGTCACCGTTATTTTGTTAGGCGGTTTGCTTTCACTGGTCAGTTGGAGTTGGGTGGTCATCGTTGCGGTGCTTGGTCGCGAACTGGCCAAACGGGTTGCCGGGGTGGATTATCCCTTCCTGGTGGCCTGCATCTACATGTCCACGGGTCCCTGGGTGGGCGGATTGTCGAGCTCTATTCCCTTGCTTTTGAATACGCCGGACAATTTCCTTATCGAAGCGGGGCTGCTGAACAACACCATTCCCATCAGCGAAACCTTGGGAAGTTCGCTCAATTTCCTCTTCGTGGGTTTCTTCCTGGTCAGCGGCCCGATCATGATGCTGATATTGCGCCCCAAGCCCCATGAGATCACCGAGATGACCGATCTCCAGACCCAGGTAGGTGAAGAAACCGGAACCACGGTTACGGAAGAGGCGGAAAGCCTGGAGCATCAGCCGCCCACTTTCTCCGATCGCCTGAACGGTTCAGTTTTGCTTCAGGGAGTGATCGTGCTGATGGGCGGTTATTACATCCTTCGCCATTTCTACACGCGCGGCGCCGATCTGAACCTGAACATCATGATTTTCACCTTCATCATCCTGGGACTTGCCTTTCACGTCACCCCCATGCGCTACGTGGTGGCCATGAAGCGAGCATGCAGCAATATCTCCGGCATCGTCTTCCAATACCCTTTCTACGCGGGCATTATGGGTATGATGATGTTCACCGGGCTGGGAAAAGCAATTGCCGGCTGGATGGCCTCGGTTGTCACCTTGAAAACCCTACCCCTGGCCGCTTTCGTGTTGGGCGGTGTCGTCAATTTCTCCATTCCCTCGGCGGGTGGAGAGTGGGCGGTTATCGGTCCGTCCCTGGTGGAATCGGCCACGACCCTGGGGGCCGATCTGTCGCCGGGGCAGTTGGATGCCCTCGTCGCCAGAGTCGGCCTGGCCACGGCCTACGGCGAGTCGCTGACCAATCTGTTGCAGCCGTTTTTCCTGTTGGTCATCCTCCCGGTACTGGGCGCGGGTGTCAAAGTTCAGGCCAGGGATATCATGGGCTATGTATTCATCCCATTCTTGTTTTTCTTCACTTGTACCGGCTTGATGATTTTTTTCCACCCCCTATAATTTCTATCGGAATCACACGATCCGTACGCCCGTTGGGTGGAACTGCAAGCGTATGCGCCTTCACCTGAAGACAAAAACCCGCACGGCCAATCTCCTTGCCCGGCATTCCCGGGCGGTCTACAATGGGAGCATGGATCAATGGAGGTTTATGTGAAAAAGTACCCGTTATATCAAGTAGATGCTTTCACCTCCAAGGTTTTCGGCGGTAACCCGGCCGGGGTGATGTTGCTGGAATCCTGGATGACCGATGAACGCATGCAGCGGATTGCAGCTGAAAACAATCTTTCGGAAACCGCCTTTCTGGTGCCGCAAGAGGGTGTCTGGGGCCTGCGCTGGTTCACGCCCGCCGCCGAGGTTGACCTTTGCGGCCATGCCACTTTGGCTGCCGCGCACGTTTTGTACAAACTCAACAAGGCCGAGGGCGAAATCCAGTTTATTACCCAGAGCGGGACCTTGCGTGTTTCCAAGGGCCCGAACGAGCTACTGACCATGAACTTCCCCTCGCGTCCGCCCCACCATGTGGACATGTCCCTGGAAGAAGCCGAGGAAGCCCTGGGCGTCCGTCCCGTGGAAGTGTTGACCTCCCGCGATCTGCTGGTGGTTTTCAAGGATGAAAAGGACGTGCGCCAACTTCACCCCGACTTCGGCCGCATCGCCAAATTGGACAACCTGGGCGTTATCGCCACGGCGCCCGGCGAAAAATGCGATTTCGTGTCGCGCTTCTTCTGCCCCCGCGTGGGCATTCTGGAAGATCCCGTCACCGGTTCGGCTCATTGCACCCTGACGCCCTTCTGGGCCGAGCGTCTTGGCAAGAGCAAGCTGCACGCGATGCAACTGTCCGAACGCGTCGGTGAATTGTTCTGCACCAATCTGGATGACCGGGTCTTGATCTCCGGGAACGCGGTTATATATATGTATGGCGCCGTTTTGCTCGACAGCTGATGTCGTTTGGAGGCTTCCTTGCGCTTCTCCTTGCTCCCGGTTCTGCTAATCACGACCTTCGTCCCGGGGGCAGAGCCGCCCGTGCTGTTTCCCGAACCGCTCAGCCCGCGTATTGCCAACTATCGCATTCAGGTGAAGTTGTTGCCCGCAACCCGACAATTGTTGGGCGAGCAGATGATCCTCTGGCGCAACACCACGCCCGATCCGGTTTACGACCTCCATTTCCACCTGTACCTCAACGGCTTTCGCAACAGCCGAACCACTTTCATGAACGAGGCGGAGGGCGTGTTTCCCGGCGAGAAGTTGGAGGCGCCGGACAGTTGGGGTTACCTGGAAATCGTCTCCCTCCGCCTGAAGCTTCAGGATTCGGAGCCAACGCCCGAGCCGGTTGACGAACTGATCGAAGAACCGGAAACCTCCGGAGTTGACGAGGGTCCCGTTCTGCCGGATGTGCCGCCGTTGCTCGATTTCAGCGACCCCGCCGGCCATCCCGATCCCGCCGACATGGAGGTGCGCACCGCGGCCATACGTTACCTGCGACCGGATGACGGTAACCCCTATGACAAGACCTATATGATGATTCCCCTGGACCGGCCGGTAGAGCCGGGAGGGGCGATCTGGGTACAAATGACTTTCCGCGCCCGCCTGCCGCAACCGCCGCTGTTACGAACCGGCGCCGTGGGTGATTTCTTCTTTGCCGGTCAGTGGTTCCCCAAGATCGCCGTCTGGGAAGACGCATCCTGGACCAATCACCAGTTCCACTACAACACGGAGTTCTACGCTGATTTCGGGGTATACGATGTGGCCGTTACCGTTCCCGAGGATCACATCGTGGGTGCAACCGGAGTTCGTGTCGATGTTGTAGACAACGGCGACGGCACCGGCACCCATACCTGGCACGCGGAAGATGTTCACGATTTCGCCTGGGTCAGCAGCCCGGATTTTGTCGAGGAAACGCGGCAGGTGCAGGATGTCGCGGTGCGCGTCCTGCTCCACCGGGCGCACCGACGGCAGATGAAACGTCACCTGGATGCGGCCGAGGCGGCATTGAGCTGGTTCCAAAACTACTACGGCGATTATCCCTACCCCAATCTCACCCTGGTGGACCCGGCGCCGGGGGCGGGAGCAGTGCACGGCATGGAATACCCGACCCTTGTTACAACGGGAACCCGGTCTCATTTGCCGCGGAATTTCCGTTCCCTGGAGGCGACCATCGTTCACGAGATCGGTCATAATTACTGGTATCACATGGCGGCATCCAATGAATTCGAGGAAGCCTGGCTGGATGAGGGGATCACCTCTTATACCGATGTAGTTTTTACGGAGGATTTCTACGGACCGCGTCGCATGATCGATTTTCCTTTCCTGAGAGCCGGCATCACGGACGTTCGGCGCTACTCGTATTTGAAAAACGCCGGTATGGATTCCACGCAAAGGCCCGGCTGGACCTTTTCCTCCAATCGCGCATACGGCGTCTATTCCTACTCGAAGCCGATGCTGCTGTTGCTGACCCTGCATCATCACCTGGGTCCTGAGACCATGCGCAAGATAATGCAAACCTATCTGGCCAGGTTCCGTTTTAAACATCCCAAAACCGATGATTTCATCGCGGTGGTCAATGAGGTTTCCGGTCGCGACCTGAACGGTTTCTTTCAGCGGGGCTTGTTTACCAACGCCGTTCTGGACTACTCGGTGGAACGGGCCGAGTCGCAAGCGACGGCCAAGGCGCTTGGTTTCGATTTCACCGCCGACGCGGGCAGCGGCACGGAACGTCCGCTTGACCCGGAGGGTTTTGCCAACACGGTCGTTGTGCATCGCTTGGGCGAGTTCCCGTTTCCGGTAGAAGTCGAATTCTCCTTCGAGGACGGCAGTACCCGCGGAGAAACCTGGGACGGCCTCGGTATCCACAAAACCTTTCGCTTCCAATCCAAAAGCCGGATGACTTGGGCCCGTGTCGACCCCGATTGGAAGATTCCCCTGGATATCGACTTCCTCAATAACAGCAAGCGCGTGACGCCTTCCGGCAAACAGGCCTCCCGGGCGGCAATCAACGGGTTGGGCCTGCTTCAATTACTGTTCGATGTGATCTCGTTTTAGGGAGCTGATCCATGTTCGGCGCAATCATCGATGGATTTGGTTTGATCGTCAGGCGGCCCGGCCTGGTATTACTGCTGTACTTTATCAACCTGTTCGCCGCGATTCTGTGCATTGCACCGCTCTGGCTTTTCCTAAGCGAGATTACGGCCGAGAGGGTTGTGGAATTGCTGCCGGGAGGTCCTTTCGGCGCGGCATTTACCGGCGAAATCCTGGCGCGTCACTCCGAGGCCCTGTTTCCCGCGGTCTTGTTGGTTGCAATCGTTGCCTGCCTGTACATGATCATCGGCAGGTTTGTGAGTATGGGGGTCTTCTGTGTCGCCGACCGGCCGGAGGGTTCGCTGATTGCGATTTTCCTGGGTGGTATCGGTGCCTGGTTTTGGCCGATGGTCCGTCTTTTGCTGTTGTGCGTTCCCTTATTCATTTGTATCGGCCTGCTTGCCTACCCGGCCATGAGACTGGTGACCGCCTACATTCCCGATCCGGGGTTTTATCATCTGGTTCCGGCTGCCGTACTGGGTCCCGCGGCGGGTCTTTTTGTGCTGGGCCGGGTGATGGACTATGCTCAATTACACGCCCTCAGCCGAAATCAACCAAATATGAGCCGGGCTTTGTCACGCGGCATTCTGTTTATTTTTCGGTATGCTTACGCGGTTTGGCCCATGGCCTTGTTCTTCGCCGGATTTACCGCCGCGGTAAGCCTTGGATTCACTTTCCTGATTCAACGCCCCGAATTGGCCGGCTTCTCCCTCATATTGGTTCAGGTGCACATGCTGACGCGCCTGGCGGGACGGGTTGCATTCTTCGGTGGGGAATGGTCCCTCTATGACCGCTATCTACCGGCCGCTCCCCGTTTGATGAGAGATGGGGACGAACCGCCTGTCAGGCGCGGATCCGGTTTCTGGGAAAGAAACGAGGACATGGAGAAAAACCTGGTGCGAAGCGCGCCGGAACAAAAGCCCGATGCGCCGAAAACATACACCTTGTAATTGGGTTAATCGTTGACCGGTAACTTGTTCAGCCACTTCAGATAGTGGTTCTGACCCGGTTTCACTTGGACGCCGGCCCTGTCAAACGATTTTCCGTGACTGACCCACATGACCTTCCCGGAAACAGTCACCATCTGACCGTCCAGGTTCAGGGTAATGGTCAGATCATCGCCCCTGTCCACGGTCTTGGGCAGTTCCAGGTGCAAGCCTCGCGGGCTCATGTCCAGCGTTTTGGCCATACCGTCGTCAAAGATCTCCCGGCCGTCTCTCATTACGTCGTAGGAAAGCAGCGTTTGTTTCATCAGCCGCGGCGTACTGCGTTTCTCAATCATGGTTCGGCCCACCCTTTATTCAACTTCTTTCTGACTGGTTGCAAGGTAATTTGGGTTGGGACTCATATCGATAGATTCAGTCATACATAAAAGGTCCTTACTAACAATATGGCCGAATTGTTAGGGAAATGCAAGGGGTGAACCCGGGACGTCGGTATGATCCGCTGAAACCGTCTGGGAATGGAACCCAATTAGAACCGTATGCATCAGACACCTGAATAACGGGGCGGCAGATTGCAGATTTGGAAACCGGTTGATTTGCGGGTGAACCCGGCTTTGTTTTCCGGGCCCACATTGGTTTTGCATTGGGTTCAGGTGCATTTATGAGTGCCAACTGGTGCTGAATAGTGGTTAAATGATCTTGTTTTTAGGAGGCGGCATGGCTTCCAATACCCATGTTGAGAACAAGCAACGGCGACAGTTTCGTTTGCGGCTGGCCGCATTTCTTGTGCTTCATGCGTTAATCGGTTTGCATCTCCTGGCCTGGTATGTCTGGGACTGGCGGGTGATCGGCGCGATCGACATGCAGGAGCTTTTTCGGAACTGGATCGAGAAGAATATTCTCACCGCCGGCGCTGTTTTCTTCCTGTTTTTTCTGGGCACGACCATGCTGTGGGGTCGTTTTTTTTGCGGGTGGCTCTGTCATATCGGCCAGGTCTATGATTTGTCGGCTGTCGGTTTTCGGAAACTCGGTATCAAGTTGCGGCCGTTTCCGTTACGGTTCGGTCCGGTGGTTGCCGGCGGCATTTTGATCTACTACTTCGTTTTGGAGGCGGTGCAAAACCGCGGGCAGGCGGGCGAAACGCCCCTGGTGGTGGACATGGGCCTCACCGAACCCTGGGAATTATTGCCGGGGTGGGTGAACGGAACGATTACCCTGTTGGTGGTGCTGGTGGCGCTGCCGCTTTTCCTGGGGCCGCGCGCCTTTTGCCGGAATCTGTGTCCCTGGGGCGTGATGCTGGGCGCGGTCAATCGCTGGAGCGCCTTCAAGGTGAGACGAACCGGTGACTGCACCATGTGCGGGGCCTGCTCAACCGCCTGCCCGATGGATATCGACGTCTCACGCGACATCAACACCACCCTGTCCGTCGATCGACTTGACTGCACCAACTGCCTGCAATGCGTGGCCGCTTGTCCCAAGGATGCATTGTCGTTCAGCCCGCCCGGGAAGACGGCTCGCTATAAACAGACGGAACCCTTCCTGCCCGCACTCCAACTGCCGCCGCTGCACCATGAACTATTCTTCTGGTTGATGACGTGCACGGTGGGTTTTATCTATGCGGAACTTTATGGGATGGGTATTTTCCTCGCTTTCTGTATGGGCCTGTTGTTGGCGCGGCTTAGTTGGGCGCTGGGGCCTCGGCTACGGGGTAGGGGAGTGGTTCGGGCAACGGCGACCGGGCTTCTCTTGTTGTTTTTATGGGGCGTGGTGGCCAAGGACGGCGTGGCCGGACATCAGTATAATGCGGGCCTGACCGCGATGGCGGACGGCCGCTTTGATCATGCCGCGGCCCATTTCGAACGAAGCGATCGCCTGTTTTGGGTATCGCCGGACTTTTTGCTGTTGAACCTGAACCAGGTTTACCTGAGAACCGGTCAGGAAGAAAAGCGCAAGGAAAATGCGGCGCGATTCAACGAACGGCAGCGTCAACGCGGCCGCTTGTAACCAACGACTGCCTATATTTCTTGAGCGGCCGCATTAACTGAAAATTGACTTTAGTTCTGCAGGATAAGTCGTCAGCTCACCGAGGAAACCGGTTCAACGCCGAAACACTCACGGTAGATCTCAGCCAGGTCGAAGTTTGTCGATTTGGACTGGATCAACTTGGAAATACGCTGACGCCACCGGCGCGAACCCGGCTGGTTCTTGAACAGGCCGACCAGGTGTTTGGTGACGAAGGAAACCTTGTCGCCCAGTGCCATGCGTCGGTGGGTGTAGGCGTTGACCGCTTCCAAAACCTCGTGGGCGCTGAGCGGTCGGGATTCCGGTTCGCCGAAGACCTCGCTGTCAGCGCGTTCGAATAATTGCGGTTGGTGATAGGCCGCGCGACCTACCATGGCGCCGTCCACGTACTTCAGGTGGTGCAGGACCTGCGGCACATCCATAATCCCGCCGTTGATTTGGATGTTCAAGTGCGGGTAGTCCTGTTTCAGGCGATAGATGAAGTCGTATTTCAGCGGTGGTATCGACCTGTTTTGGGCCGGGCTGAGACCCTTCAACCATGCCTTACGAGCGTGGGCGATGAAAACATCACAGCCGGCCTTGGAGACAATGTCTACAAAGCGGTGCAAATGCTCGTAGTCGTCCTGGTCGTCCACGCCGATGCGGTGCTTGACCGTGACCGGGATCGATACGCTGTTGCGCATGGCGGCCACTACATCGGCCACGCGTTCCGGTTCTTTCATCAGGCAGGCGCCGAAACGACCCTTCTGCACCCGGTCAGAGGGACAGCCCACATTCAGGTTGATTTCGTCATAACCGAAATCTTCACAGACGCGGGCGGCGACGGCGAGCGTTTCCGGCTCGTCGCCGCCCAACTGGACCGCGATCGGATGTTCCACCGGATCGAATTCCAGGATGCGGTTCAGGTAATCGCCCTTCAGGTTGTGGGTAATCGTGCTGCCTACTACCATCTCGGTATACAACAAACTGCGCTTGGTAAACAGACGCATGATGTAACGGAAGTGCCGGTCCGTATACGCCATCATGGGCGCGATACTCAGACGGTAGTAGTTGCGCAATTTACTTCAAACCCGCCGGAAGATCGAACTTTGAGTCGGGGATGGGGACGTTGATTTCAAACGATTCCACTACCGTTTCGATCTGCATGTTCATCATGGAGGCCGTCATGGTTTTGGGGTATTTGAAACCTTCCGTTTCCCCGAATTCCTTGTAGGTGATCTCCATGGGAACCGTGCCCATCGGGGTTTCGGCAACAATTCTTTGCTTCACCATCAGGAAGGTTTGGGCGTCGATATAGCTGTCGGTGATCATACCGGCCTCGGTTTCCATGTAGACATGGTGCACCTTGCGGCCGTCCAGGTTCACTTCGCCCTTGTATTCCACCTTGGAATACATTTTGCGCCAATCCAATTGCGAGGAAGGATCGTTTTGCATCAGCAGGCTTTCCTTCTCCTGGCCGCCCAACAAGCGGACCCCCATGGGATCATTGGAGTAACAGTCCGTGCCGTCACAACCCATGGTCTGTTCCATCATGTTGGCAATCTTGTTGTGGACCAACACCTTGCCGCCTTCCTTGATAAAGGTTTCGTTGGTGGCGGCGCCCATGGGCATGGTCATGCTGCCTTTCATATAAATGGTCTTCACCTTGGCGGCCGCGTCCACACCCATGGCCTTTGACCATTTGTCCATGATTTCATCGGCGTTTTGAGCCGAGGCAAACGTGCAAGCCAATAACAGCCAGAGTAATTTACATACTTTCACTTTTCGCTCCTGCTTTCTTTTTGATCCAGGCTTTTGCGGCTTCCAGGGCCGCATCTTCGCCGCGCGCCATGGACTCCAGGGTATGTGGGGTTTTCTCATCGGGCGCTACGCCGATACCTTCCAGGTGGTGACCGTTGGTACTGACATAATCGGCGACAGCGTATTGGAATTGGTCGCCGTTGGGCAGGTCCACCACAACGGAGGGCAAGGCAGCCCCGGCGCTGTTGGTGCCGAACAAGCGGACGCGACCCAGGTCTTGCAGACCCTGGGCCAAAATTTCACTGGTGCTGGCGGACCCGCCGTCAATCAACAGGGCTACGGGTTTTTTATAATTACCGGGTTGGGGAAAGACGGGAAACTTCATGGTGCCGCCCTGGTTGGTCATACTGCCCAAAGATTTACCGGTTTCGCTGACCAGGCGCCCGGCGACATTATTGGCCATGATTGCCAGTCCGCCCGGGTTTCCGCGTAAATCGATAATCAAACCTTCCGTTTCCTTGAGGTGGGTGCTCAGATCCTTTTGGAAATCGCGACCCACATCGGCCAGGAATACATTAAAGGATATATAGCCCAGGTTTCCGTCCAGGACTCGAGATTTGTACTCGTAATTCATGCTTAGGCCGAACACCTGCTTGGGAACGGCGCGGGGCTCTCCCAGCTTGATATCCAGGTCGCGTTCTTTGTCGTCCGTGCGTACCTTCAACGACAGTTTGGAACCGACGCTGCCGCCGAATAACTCGTTGAGCGTTTGCTTTTGGTACATTTCACGGTTTTTATTGTCTTTATAGGCTTCTTTGATCCGAGTGACCATCCATTCGGCATCCTTGTCTTCCGCCTCCAAGATTTCGGTGCCGATGCCCAGTCCTTTTCGGCCGGCATCCGATTCCAGGTCGATTTTGACAATGAACACACGGTCTTCCACAAGCGCCAACTCAAATCCAGGGACACCGCGGCCGCCGGGAAAAACGGTAGATAATTCGCTCAACGCCTTTGAACTTTCCGAACCGATAATACCGAAATGACTTTGCCCCAACTCACCCAGCATTTCTTTAAGCAGTTTGCGGAGTTCGGTATTGGAATCGGCCGCCGCCACTTTCGGTTTGTACGTCTGGTAGACCTTGTCCCAATCAACCCCGGTTCCGGTCAGGTCCCAGTGTTTATCACGAATGGTTTCCCAAACCTGTTGGAAGGTGGCCATGCGTTCGTTTTCACCGCCGAATGCGGTAAAACAAACGAGTCCTACAATGATTGCCAGTTGTTTCATACTATCTCCATACGTCCCGTCAAAACCCAAACGCGCAATTCTAGCACGTTCCCCCTAACAGTAAAAGGTACGGGAGAATCGGTGGTGGGGTTGCCGTTGGTGATGGGGCTTAAGTGGTCTTCACACAAGATTTACCGGCAGGGTAGGGGAGAGGCTGCTTCTTGCGACTCTCAACGACAAACAAAGATTTTAAGGTTCCCGGTTCGGTTTCCCTGCTGCCGGCCGGTAATTCGGTGCTAGGCTTAATGTATTGTACCAATCCATCCTGCCGTTGCCGCCTGCCGGGATGGAGATCGATTTTATGGAGCAGACCGTTATGTATAAAGCCATGTTATTCGGAGCGCTTATCTTGTGTGCCCTGTCATGTTCGAAGCCCAACCCTTCCACGGAGAGCAAAGAAGAAACCTCTCCCCAAGCCGCCGCGAAAAGCTCTCTGGCTCCTGAGTTGGCGGGAATGTACACCGAGTTCACCTTGACCGCTGATCTTTCCGGCCTGAGCGATAACCAGAAGAAGATGATTCCCATCCTTATCGAGATTGCCAAAATCATGGACGACATCTTCTGGCAACAAGCCTACGGCGACAAGGACGCCTTCCTGAACGGCATTACCGATCCGGAAGTAAAAAAGTTTGCAACCATCAATTACGGACCTTGGAATCGCCTTGACGAGGATAAACCCTTTATTCCCGGCGTCGGTCCCAAACCCAAGGGGGCCCGTTTCTACCCGGCGGATGTCACCAAAGAGGAGATTGAAAATTCCTCCGATGAATCGCTGAGAAGCCTGTATACCATGGTGCGCCGCGATGAGAACGGCAAGCTGTACAGCGTGCCCTACCGCGAAGCCTTCAAGGACGAAATCACCAAAGCCGCGGATTTAATAGATCAAGCAGCCGCCCTGGCCGAGGACGCCGGATTCAAAAAGTACCTGACCGAGCGAGCCAAGGCATTGCGCACCGACGAGTATTACGAATCGGATCTGGCCTGGATGGACATGAAAACCAATCCTATCGATTTTGTGGTCGGACCCATCGAGGTTTATGAAGACAAGTTGTTCAATAACAAGGCCGCACATGAGGCCTATGTGCTCATCAAGGACATGGCTTGGAGCGAGCGTCTGGCGCGCTTTGCCAAGTTGTTGCCCGACCTGCAAAGAGGTTTGCCGGTGGACGCGGAGTACAAAAAGGAAATGCCCGGCACCGACAGTGACTTGAATGCCTACGATGTGATTTACTACGCCGGCGACTGTAATGCGGCCTCCAAAACCATTGCCATCAACCTGCCCAACGATGAGCGGGTACAGGAACTGAAAGGATCGCGCCGGTTGCAGTTGAAAAACGCCATGCGCGCCAAGTTCGACAAGATCCTGGTGCCGCTGTCGGAGAAGCTGATTGCCGCCGACCAGCGCAAACATATCACCTTCGACGCATTCTTCTCCAACACCATGTTCCACGAGGTGGCCCATGGTCTGGGCATCAAGAACACCATCGACGGCAAGAACACGGTTCGCAAAGCGCTCAAAGAACTCAGCTCCGCCATGGAAGAAGGCAAGGCGGATGTTCTCGGCCTGTACATGATCACCGAGTTGCTGAAAAAGGGCGAGATCGAGGGCGCCATGGAGGACTATTACGTCACCTTTATCGCCTCCATCTTCCGGTCGATTCGGTTCGGCGCCTCAAGTGCCCACGGTCGCGCGAATATGTTGCGTTTCAACTTCTTTGCGGAAATGGGGGCGTTGGCTCGTCAGGACGACGGCGCCTATCGAATCGACTTCGACAAGATGGGCGAGGCCATGACCGCGCTTTCCCGTAAAATCCTGACCCTGCAAGGCGACGGTGATTACGAGGGCGTGAAGGCACTCCTGGAAGAGAAGGGTGCCATCAAACCGGAATTACAGAGTGACTTGGACGGCCTGACCAAGGCGGGTATCCCCGTGGATATCGTTTTCAGGCAGGGCGTCAGCGAGTTGAACCTTTAAACATTACGCCGGGCGGTGCAAGGACCGCCCGGCCCTTCGGTCATTCTTTTTGTTCAGCCTCGTTGAGTTCATCCGAGGTTTGCGAGGGCGGGGGAGCGGCCTCAGCCGGTTCATTCGGATTGTCGTACAGCAAGGATTTTGTGTAGAAGTTGTAGGCGCGCCTCAACAGAACCATGACAATTGCGGTCACGGGCAGAGCCAGGATCATACCGATGAAACCGAAATAGGTTCCACCTATCATCAAACCGACCAAAACCACCACCGGATGAAGGCCGATTGATTCGCCCACCACCTTGGGTGTAATCACCATACCCTCCAGCATCTGCCCGATCACAAAAGTGACGGCCGCAAAGATGATCTGCCACAAGGGATTTCCCGAAAGATACGTCAGTAAGACTGCCGGGACGAAACCGACCGCAATGCCCAGATAGGGGATCAGGTTGGCAAAGCCGGCGATCAGGCCGATCAACAGGGCAGCCGGGCAACCCGCAATCAAAAGACCGATGGAGTAGATAACCGATAGGATCAAGGCTACCAGTAGTTGTCCCTTGATAAAGTTGCTCAACGCCAGGTGGAGTTCGCTGGAGAGATCGAC
>JASJCB010000196.1 GCA_030066195.1 Acidobacteriota bacterium | reverse complement strand
TCACCCTGCCCGAACTTATTGAGATGTTGCATATTTTGCGGCTAAATAGATGCTTATGTAATTCAGGGCGTCGATTGGTTACTTTTTGCACTGATATAATTTCCGTTTCCTTCAGATGAGAGCCGGCTCGAAAGAAACGCTTGCGACAACACACGTCCGGCTACCTGGCGCCCGGGCAGACACCCAAGCACCCTACGCACGGAATGGACCATGGTCGAGGTCAAACAACAAGCGGGCGACCAAACCGGCGCCCAAGCCGACTTCAACCAAATCCTAAACCGCGCCCGAAAAAACCTGGGCTCCGGCCGTCCCGACACAAGAATGATCGGGGTTACCAGATAGCGCCGGAAGGCAGGGTACGGTTTCTCGGTGTCGTAGGAACCAAATATTAAGTCGGACCAAATAGATCGGTGATGTTTTACTTTCCGGCACTAAATTGAACTCGAAGCCGGCCTTAAATTATGTTAATCTGTTTCTCATATCAGGCCAATTACCCTATTTAATCCTTTTAGCCACGAGAATCTTTTGCCTTTAAGAATATCCCTCGGCCCGCGAAGGGAGCAGGAGAACTATGATGAGTTACCTGGATGTTCCACGGATTCATTTTTCCGGGACCTTTTACACCAGCATCGGTACCCTCAATAATGCAACGATGAACTATCTCAACGGTTCGGAAAAACTCTTCGATACCCTGAGCAATACAACCTGGAACCAAAACGGCCAGATGCAGTTCTACCTTCGCGGCTGCAAAATACGATCGGTGGTCGGTACCGACGGCATCCCTATTACAGACGGCAATATCGATCCGCTGGTAGGCGCCCGGGTGGATTCGCAGGGCCCCTACAGCGCCATGGGCACGCTGCCGGATGTGCCGACCAGCAACGCCAAACTCTCCGATTACGACTCGGACCAGCAGTACCGCTCGCAGATCAACGCCATGTGGGTGGGCCTGTTGATGCTCAACTCCGACGAGGAAACGTATTCAGGAGTCTATGGTTATATGGAACCCACCAACCTGCGTGACCTGGGCGGGAAGGTGTCGCCCGGTGTGGCGGGCAGTTACAGTGCGGCCGGAAATTACGGCGCCCGCCTTACCAACCTCCACTGGATGGGCGATTACAGCCGTTCACCCGTCCTGTCTGCCTTGAAGGCGGCTACCCTGGAGGACGGCATTGCCATGCGGTTCATCCTTGATCTGTATCGCGGCCAACGCGGCATGCAGAGCGATGATTTCGGTTTCGGCCGCATTCAAGGCACCTTCGGGCCGGCCTTCGCGGGCGAACTGAGCCAGCTTGCCCCGGCCCGCCGCCTGGTATTCCCCACCGCGCCGAGCACCAAACGCCAGGCCGCGCTGAAGAACAATCAAGGCAATGTTTTCGGCACCAATCACGACGAATTGGCGAACCTGCCTTGGATGCCCGCCTTCGGAAAAATCGACGCCGATACCCTGACCCTGGACCTGGGCCCCGCTATCGGCGTGCAGGGCGATGAAGCCACCAACAGCTCCAACGGCAGGTTGCTGTTCGACAACTTCAAGGTGGGCTACCTGGACGGCAGCATGTTTACCCCATTTGCCAACGGAGCCGTGCCGTTGGGCAACGATCAGGCTTCTTTTTCCGGCAGTTGGAAGTCGTTCGATTACCTTACCAACAGCGGCATCGTACCTATCTCCCTGACTGCCGGTGAAGTCACCGCCTGTGCCGATAAACCGCTCGCGGTGCAAATAGACTACAAAGGCATGCCCGCCACCATCCTGGTCGAGGCCGACGACGGCGTTTATATCGACATCGACCCGCCCGCGCTTCGCGTGGAGCAGGGGCAATCTGTAGACGCGCAAATCCAGTATATGAAGTTCGGCCAACCCCAAAAGGCGGTCGATATCCCCATTCCCCTCTACCCCTATTCGGTCCGGTGGAAGCCCAATCCGGGTCACGACGGCACCTATCTGGAATACACCTGGCACATCGTGGAAAGTCCCGACTATACCGTGACGCCGGCGAAAACCAACGCCGACGGCATCGCCACCTATACCTTTGGCGCGCCCGTTCAGGAAATGGACCTGCAAGGACCCCGGGTGGATATGGACAGTCGCATCAACTTCCTGCTGACCCAATCGCCGCCTGAACTGCCGCCGACCGGCACCTGGAACCAACCGTTAGACAGCTATATGGAACCGGCAACGGGCCTGGAGTTCTTCACGCTGTTGATCTGGCGACAGTACACGGTTCCCGACAAGCCCACCTGGGACAAGGACGCGGGACCCGTGCTGCAACAATTCGCCCGGCTTTACCCGGGCATGGTTTCCATGCTCAACATCGGCGATGAGCAAATGGTGGTCAACAACAAGGAAATCATGCTCCACTTTTTGCGGCTCACACGGCCGGAACCCGCCTATATGCCTGTCACACGCGAACTCTCGGATTCGCGGCACGAGATGTTGGTGAAATGGCTGGAGTCATTATAATGAGGAGTACAACCATGAAAAGACACTACATCATCCTGATTGCCGCCCTGCTCTCCGCTTTGCCCGCCGCGGCATCCGGCGATATTCCCTTCACCCTGAGCCTGGATAAAATCGAAATACCCGTCAAGGAATGGCCCGGCGTTCACTCCTTCTCGGCCGCTGAATTCGAAGGAAAATTCATCGTGGTGGGCGGCCGCACCAACGGCCTGCACGGTTTCCCCGCCGACCTGAAAGAACCCGACGCCTTCCCCAAGAGCGAGGCCAACCGCACCATCTACATTCTGGATCTGCCGGCGGGAACCGTATTGGGCTCACAGACCACGGATGCGCTCCCCAAGAGAATCGCGCAACACCTGCGCGCCACCAATCCGCAGTACTACGCGGACGGCAACTGGCTCTACATTGTCGGCGGCTACGGTGAAAGTTTCGAGGACCCCACCCTGGTAACGCTCCCCTACATCACGGTGCTGGACCTGGCCGCATTGACGAACACCATCCTCAACGGCGGCCCGCTGGACGCAACCTTTGCCGCGCAACACATAGGTTTCAACGCCAACTTCGCTCCGGCCATGGTGACCGGCGGCGAGTTGCAACCCGTCTTCGATAAAGCCGGAAGACGCCAGGACAATCTGTACATGCTGGTGTTCGGCCAGGAGTTTCAGGGCAAATACACCCGGAGTGGGGCGGGATTTACCCAGGAGTATCTGAATCGGGTTCACCTGATCGAGATGCAAGCGCAACGGCGGATCTTGTCGGTGGACCTGACCGTCAAAGACCATTGCGTCTATCCCGATATCCAGACCGCGTCCAACCTGCCGCCCGACAACCCCTACCACCGCCGCGACCTGACGGTGGCGCCGTCGCGGAGACCGGACGGCACCTATGCGGTAACGGCTTACGGCGGCGTTTTCAAAAACGACGTGGAGGGGTACCTGGAACCCATCTACGTACAGACCGATACCACCTGCGTATCGCTTGACGAGGACACCTCGGCCAAACAGCTCATGAGCCAGTACAACTGCGCGGTAATCCAGATGTTCGACGATGCCGGGAAAACCATGTACAGCACTTTCATGGCGGGCATCTCCTACTATTATTGGAACGGAACCGGCCTGGTTCACGACACGGTAGACTTGAGCAAGGGCATCGACGGCCTGCCGTTTATCGATTCCATCACCACGCTCAAGGTCAACCAAGCCGGCACCAACCAGTACCTGCACGTGGGCACCACCTTCCCGCCGACGCCGGTTACGCCTTGCGGCGCTAAAACCATACGCCTCGGCGGGGCGGAGACACATTTTGTGCCGAGCCACGATGTTCCGGTCTTTGCCAACGGCGTGATCAACTTGAATGCGATCACCACCACACGGGTATTGGGTTACCTGATCGGCGGAATCGGCGCCACGGAACCTTACAGCATCAACGGGCCTACCTGTTCCTCGCCTGAGGTTTACCGCGTGGTCATTCAACCGTCAACACCCCAGAATACGGTGCTGCTGCAAGCCCCGTGAACCGGTTCCCGAAACGGGTTCAAACGGGCCGGGACGGCTCCTGACGGGGCCGTCCCTCTCTTCCCCACCGGGAGGAATGGTGCGCATTGCCTTGTCGCTCTCGCCGCCGTTGCGTCGAGCGGTCAGGGTGACGGTTGCTTCCCCCCTCCCGCCCGGGTACATGGCGCCCGAGCAACAACCGGGCGGGCCGAACGAGCCGGCCACGGGCACCGATGTTTACGGGTTGGGCGTCATGTTCTATGACCTGTTCACGGACCGGTCGCCGAAGCCGGGACATTCGACCCGGGGAAGCGGATTGCGGTGGGAAGAAAGCTTGAAGCGATGATATCATGTTACCCCTTGCATCACTAAATGTTGTTATTTGCAACTTTTTGTGATATAAAAACGTTGACATATACAGAGGCGGAACCTATATTGGAACCGTAAGAGGGGACTTACGCCCTTGTCTCGAAGTCACAGAGGGAGGTTCAGTCATGTCAGAAAAAACCATGAGTAACAATGTCAACGTTAATCTACCACCCGATTTAACCCTGCTCCTGCAAGACGAAATGAAAGAATCGCAGATGAACAAGAAAGAAATTATTTCACAAGCCTTGAGACAATATCTTAACCTGAAAGCCAAAGAGCGCGAGATTCGGCGTGAAAATCCCGATGCCCGGCTCTCCCAAACCCTGACGTTCAAGGCATACAACGGTAAGACCTATCGGGATATGGCATCTGTCATGATCTATTGAAACCGGCAGTACTTGTTACAACCCTGTGTCGATGTCGCGAAAACGATGGTCGGCCCAATCGATTCTTTTTAAAGCCGGTCGCATTGGTGTGTGACCATTGGCGATCCGGCCTTAAACGTTTCGTGAAAGGTCTTGGGATGTTTGGAAACCGTCAAGAGCATGCTCGGTATTATCCTGATAAGCCCTGGGAAAAAGGCGGTGAAAAGGATTGGTTCGGTTTCATCCCGAAAGCCGATCTTCGCGCAAGAGAGCTGATTGCCTTGGACAAGGCATTCATCATTGGCGTGCACGGTCCTTGGGGAGCGGGCAAGACCAGTTTTTGCCACATGTTGGCGACCATTTTGGAAAACAAAAATCAAACCGCTGTTCACTACAATGCCTGGCAGTACGAGGGCGATGCCTATCCCGTCATCCCTTTGTTAGCCTCGCTGGTAACCAACTCCGCATTCATCAAATGGGCGGAGGAAGCTTACGAAGGCTTCAAGGCGTTGTTGGCCGGTTTCAAGGTCAGTGTCACCGCCAATGTCGGTCCGGCTAAGGGCAAGATCACCTACGATGCAAAAAACACCTTGGATCGCTTGGACAAAATCGACGTATCGACACCACAAAAAGAACTCGAAAAGATTCAGACGGAAACCGGTGTGTTCTCGCGGCAGATCGATCTCTTGCGGGAACAATTGGCAAAGCGCTTGGAGAAAAAGAACCGGAAGATCTTTATTTTCATCGATGATCTGGACCGCTGTGAACCCGATCGCGCCATCGATTTACTGGAAGAGATCAAGCTGGTCCTGGACTTGCCGGGCTGTGTCTTTGTCTTGGCGCTCAATGAACGCGTTTTGGACGGCTTCATCCGCAAGCGCTATAAGGAAAAATACGGCATCGATGATTTCACCATCACGGAATACATCGACAAGCTGATCCAGTTGCGCATCGATGTCCCCGACGCCGAGGCACGCATTCCCGAGCTGATTACCCACATTCTCCAAGAGGGTGGTGTAACCGGCACTTCACAAGAAGACCTTGAAGAACTCATCAAAACCGGTTCGGGCAATAATCCGCGAACCGCGATCCGACTGGCCAACGAATTGGTGCAATTAGCTGCCGACCAACCGGCGGAAGATGAGCTCCCGGTCATGGCGATTGAGCGCGCCGTCAAGATTATCGCGCCGGACTTTGGGCGAGAAATCAACAGCTTTTCGTTATCCCGCGATTATATGCGTGCACTGATCGATGATGAGATAGATACTGCCCCGCTGGAAGATTTCATCGACCTTTTCACACCCACCCGCAAAGTCACCCTGGTCAAAAACCTGTGTAGCCTGCCCAGCGGCAAAAAGTGGCTGTGCAAACCCACCGTTCCGGGGGTCGTCATGAGCAAACGACCGGCTCTCCTTACTCGAGGGTTCCAAGATGAGCCGGGCGGCTTGGAACGCATCATGGTGTTGATGACCTATTACTTCGAAACCATGTGGCTGGAGGATGCGGCGCGGGCACTTCAGCAATTGCGTAAGATTGCTGATTATTTGCGGTTGTTGGGCAACTATCGAGCCCTTGCGCTTCATGGTGTTTCCCTTGTTGCGCTGCTGATCGACCAGTTGGTGCGAGTGTCCAGACAGGCATCCACTCATGTGGCGCATCAGATCCATCCAAAATTCCTCGAGGAACCAGGCGCGGTAGGGGACATGGTCAAGTCTTGGATACATCTGTGCGAGGCGTTTGTCAGTGCTCTTCCCTGCGATCAGGAGGCGCTTCAATTTCAGCGCTACCTCTTCCAATTAGAAAACCTGAATGTCTATCTGGTCATGAAGGAAGAAGGTCGTCTCGAACCCAATTTCGGAGATCTGACTTCCCGTATGGGGATCTATGACCACCATCGAGTTAGCGCAAGCCGGTTCTTGCGCTCGGATATGCGGTTACGCGGCGAGTTGTTCGCCTACCTGGTGGCTCTGAAGAGCGGGGCGTTTTTCATCAGCCAGGAAAGCAAAACCCTGGGAGAGAAGCATCTGGCTCATCATGCAACCGTTAAAAGCCTGTTGAATAACATAGAAGGTCCCGATGCCTGGGAAAAGTTGCTCAACATCCGCTCTATCTTCATTGCCCCTACGCCTGATGTTGAAGATCCCTTCAATCAATGGATCACAGACTTGTTAACCGGTTGCGGGTCAAGTGAAGATGTTCCCAATTTGCAACAGATTTTGGAGGGCAATAGAAAGGAACATCTGGATCTGGTGAACCAATTGACAGAGGATGCATCGTATTACGAGAGTCAGGTCGCCTATTTGGATGAGGTCCTGCAAGCCCTGGGAAAAAAGAACCCGGAATTGCTTGCTATTCATCAACTACAAAGCGGCGCTAGTTGGATGCGTGAGGTAGCCGTGGCGGCATCGGATCCGCCGCCGGATGAGACTGATGCACCGGTGTCTTGACCTTATCGTCCTCACTCCCGGCCTTGAATAAGGTGCCTTTCCATCGGGTTGGACGGCCCCAATAACCATGCCTCTCCAAATACTCGTCCATGGCCATGGCGCCGCCTTGTTGAATCAACATGGTCGCCAACTGGCGCAGACGGGCCAGGTTTTGCTGATCCCGGCAGTGGGCAAACCCCGGATAGCCGTTGAAAAAGATGGTGTGTGAGGAGCCGTTGCCACAGAAACTCAGGTTGATCAAACCCACCAGTTGGGCAGCGGCGGCAAAGAAGTTTTCAGCCTTGGTGTATCGTCCGCGGCGTTCCAGGATGCCTTCCAACAATTGGTGTAATTCCCGAGAGCGCGTCTTGGAGTTGACCCCGTCCCAAATCATCGGTTGCAAAAACGAGGGACAGTGAAAGGGAACGCTGGTCTCCGTTGATGTCATGGGTACCTCCACCTCCACGGGCATGGCCAGGAAGGCAAGAAAGCGGTAGAACATACTGCCTTGGAAGATACCGTCGCGCAAGGTTTGGAAACGATCCATACAAAAGAGTGTCATTGAATAGCCGATCTCTTCAATCTCCGGCGTATCGCCGGAGAAATAATGTTGCCAGAGCGAACTTTCCAAATTGAAATTCCGACTGTCTCCGATATGGACGGCGCCCTTATCGATACCCTCGCGCAAATAGTCTAAAAATGCCGGCAGCTTTTCCTGGAAGAATACATGGATCGCCGGGTAGACCTTTTGGAAGAGCGTTTGACGACTGTCGATCCAGGATTCGCCCGTGATGTGAAGATAAAGAAAAGTCTTCAGGATCAGGACATCCAGGTGCAGACGTTGCAAGACCCATAAGAAATGATGCTCCCGATAGGTTTTGGGCATTTGAAGTAGTTGGAAAATCCAGGCCAGCATGGTGAGATCGACCCGGTCATAGACCTCTTTCCGATCGCTGAAACCATCAATCCGGGTGACACTCCAGGACAACCCGTCTCGAGGAATCATTTCTTCCAGGCCGAATGCCTCCAACTGGGCAAAGCACATCTTCCGTGCAAACAAATCGGCACAGACCTCATCCCAGTGATAATCCAAATGAAAGCCTGTTGCTTCATCCTTGCGATCCAGACCCAGACTACGGCTGTAAAGATGGCCGATTTCGTGGTAGATCATCACCATACTGCCTACACTGGTCAGCAACCGTGCATTCAGCGATACAGATCCTTCCTTCAACTTGATGGCGACCTCGGGGGAATTGCTGAAGCCGGCCAGATACCGCATTCCCGGTAATATAACCTCATCCTTGTCTTTGGGTTGGTCGCAACACAGACCCATCAAACGGCCTAACGGCCCCTCGGTAAAAGCTTCGAACCTTGTCTGTACAAATTGGTTGACGGTTTGAATGGTGCAGTTCACCATCCAGGATATACTGACCAGCTTTTTGGTGTGAAACGTTCTGAGATCGGAGATGCGGGCATAGCTGCGGTCGTGATAGGGAAAACTACCCTGTGTGCGCTGGGCCACGATGCGATGGGTCAAATCGATGGCTTCCAACAGGTAGTTTTCCACCCCAACCCATTCGTGAGCCTTTGCATCGTTCGTTACCCTCTCTACTTTAATGGAATTGGTATCCAGATCGTAGTAACGGAACGAGCCGGGGGTCATGACGAACGGATCGCCTTCCGGATCCGGATCGCACCCATTTCCAGGGTATTTAGGGGGTATGGTGTAAATGGTCATCAGAGAGGCCAGTATTTGTCGCAGATAACGCGCCACATCCAGAACCAAATCGAACCGCATGGGATCTGATAAGGAACCATCCACCGCACAAATAGTTGTGAACAAAGACTCCAGGGTTTCAAAAGAAACAAAGTCGGCAAAGCGATCCTTAAGAAATCGGTTGAAGGAATGTTGCAACAGGATATTGGCCATTTCCGGCCGTTGATCATTCGGTGCGGCGGCCACCTCATGAGAAACACGATCGAACTCCTCTTGCCAGTAGAGGTAGTTTTTTCCAAGATGTTCCCACATCTCACTGTCTTCCCAGGCATTGGTTGCGACCCTTTCGATCAATTGGGTCAGGAGATCATCCAGATGGGTGATGCTAAGCAAGCACAGCGATTGTTCCGGGGCCAGACGGTCCGGCATGCGATCCGAAATAGCCACATTTTTGAGCAACCCCTTATCCAGGGGTGGACCCAATTGGGAAAACATGGAGAGCAGAGGCGAATAGGTGCGTTCACGGAACAAGGCTCCGGAATGATCGTGTCCACCCATATGCTTGAAGCGCAGCAACAAATGCTTGATCATTTGGTGTTCGGCCAGGAAATCACCAAAGAAACAGGGTTTGTGCTTTTGGAAGAGTTCAAAATCGAAACTACCATAGAAAATAGACAAGTGTTTGGATAGGCCGAACAGGGGTTTGGCGCCCTGACTCGCTAAATTTCGAATGCGTCCGATTTCTTCGATACTGCGCACCAGCTTACCCGCGTTGGCTGAAATCAGGGTGCTGGGCCTGATCTGGAATATCTTTTCCTTGCTCTCGGCAATACCGTCCGGGTGGTTGAAGCACCGGAATGTTTGCCGATAATCACGTAATATTTTCGGAAGAATATCTCTATTTTCGGCATCTCCAGCCAGAAGATCACGGCTATGTTGCGGCGTGACCTGAACGCGTCCGGCGTGTTCGCGCGCCTTACATTGCAGGCCGTAGGAGAACGCCACCGTACTGTGGCTGAGTTCAAACAGGGGTTCGTGCCCTATTTCTTCATGATAGGCCATCAACCCGCCAAGCCCCTGCTTCTCCAACAGCTCAAACGCCTCATCGATGGTCAGGTACTTGATGGTTTGGACAAATGATTCCATGGCGGTGAGGTAGGGACTGCGCATAAGCAGGAATAAATCGAAGTAACCGTCGCAGAACATGGGACGCAGGACATCGGGAAAAACACGCGAAGGGTCCTCGGAACACTCTTGTCGTTTTTTCTCGCGATATGCAGCGGTAAGGATGGTGAGAAAGGCGAGCGTGTGCAGCCATTCGAAGCGGCGCATCCAAGCGACCTGGTTCAACTTTAACTGATAGAGTCCGACGAGTTCTTTTTCTCGATCGTCCGTGACGCTAACGGTTTCTTCGCTATCGTATCCCCAAAAATTAGAACGATCTTTGCCACAGTTGATCTGGTTCAGATTCAGCGAGTTCCATCGGGCGTAGTAATGGGCGTCTCGATCGGTCAACGCCCGTTGGGTAAAGCTCTCGCCTTCCAGTGCGCCCCATTCCACCCGGTCCCGTTCGCCGGGTAATTTGACGATGCTTGTCAAGCCAAGCTCCCGCGTCATTTCTGCTAAACGTATCATGCATCCACGAACACGGTCACCATATTGATGGGAACCGTCCAACACCAGAGAGAAATCCTGAGCGTGAAAATAGCTCTGACCGCGCACATGCCCCATAAAAGACAGGTGATTGGCCAGACCTTTCTCGCTCATGAGGGTCAGGGTGACCAGGTCCCATGCGCCCAAACCAACAAAGCCGCACGTCTGGTAGAAATGGTCCAGGTTGTAGAAACGTTCCGGCAATTGATGACTGTCTTCCTTGAAACGGCGTCGCCAGGGCTTGCCCCAATCTTTGAGGATCGGTTTGAGCGCATTGATATAGTATTCGAAGCTACCCGGCTGTAGGTCGATCAGGCCGACGAGAAGGGAGATTCCTGAAGGGCGAAGCAATAGTTTGGGCATGATACCGCCTCGAAGCGACATTTTTGTTCACTTATACATGCGGAAATAGAGGGGCCTATCAGCTCAAATTTTTTTATTTTTGATGAGTGGCGTGGTGAGGGACCCGTAAGTTTGGTGTGGTCAAACTCAATTTGACGGCTCAAGACCGGCTTTTCAAGTCCGGCACACCGTTCAGGGTCGTTGCCCTCCAGCTTTTGTCAGCACTTTTCCTAGTGCGGGTCTTTCCAAATTGAAAATACGACCCCCTTTATATCCCGGGGGTCGCATCTTCGCGCTCCGGCCTGCGTTTAGGGTGACAGGACCGTAGCGTTGCCGATGGCCGGTTCGAAGTAGCGGTCGTTGAAGACGAAACCCACGCCCGTGATCGGTTCGCCGTTGGAGGTGGCGATCAGCACCACGTTGCCGCCCTCGGCCCCGGCCAGGGTGTTGGCCAGACGGGCGAAGGGCCGGTACGCGGCCAGGGCCGTCAGGGTGGTGGTGTCCTGCTTCAACAGGGTTCCGTTGGTGTCGTAGAAGCTCAGGGTCACGTCCGTCGGCGACGCGCCCGCGTTCAGGATGACCGGCGCCGAGATGAAGTCGTCCGTCACCGGCAGGTAGCCGAACAGCAGGCTGTTGCCCATATGCGACGACTTACCCGTTTTCGGGCCGATATCCACGGCCACGCCCTGGGAGGGCGACGCGCCCGAGTCCGCCTGGAGGTTGTAAGTCATCCACCAGCCGTGCAGGTTCGGCGCCTCTGCACTCAGTTCTACCGAGAAACCCGCGCCGCTACCCAGTTCCGGGAAGAGCGATGCGGCGGCCTCGGCCAGGAACCCGCCGGCGGGGATGGTGCGTTGGGCGGTGACCGGATCACCGGTCTCGCGGCGGGCGGTCAGGTTGACCGTCACGGCCTCACTCGTGGGATTGACCGTTACCAGGGTGCTCGCGTAGGCGCCCTCGTTATGCGAGATCCAGGGATACAGCAGGTGACTGCTGCCGTCTTCGGTCTCCGGGTTGAAGGCGGCGGCGTTGCCGACGGCCGTCTCGAAGTAAACATTGTTGAACACGAATGAAGCGCCGGTGATGGGCTGCGTGGCCGAGGACGCGGTCATGATCACGTCGCCCGTGCCCGCCGGGACCAGCGTATTGGCGACTGCCGCGAAGGGTTCACCCGGGGCCAGGGCCTCCAAGGTGCTCTCGGCGACCAGGGTCCCCGCGCTGTTGTAGAACTTCAGGTCGATATCGGCCGCTTCCGTCCCGGCGTTCACGATCACGGGCGCCGAAATGAAATCGCCGCTCAGGGGCAGGTAGCCGAACAGCAGGTTGCGGCCCAGTAAATCGCTTTCGCCCGATTCGGTGACCGGCACGGCCACCCCTTGCGAGGGCGAGCGGCCCGAGGCGGATTGCAGGCTGTAGGTGACCCAGCGGCCGCTGATTGCCGTCGCGGGCGAAGTCAGTGTCACCGCGTATCCCGAACCGGAGGGCAGGTTGGGGAACAGGGTGGACGCCGGTTCTTCCAGGAAACCGCCGGCGGGGATGGTTCGCGTTGCCTGGTCGCTCTCGCCGCCGTTGCGTCGGGCGGTCAGGGTGACAGTTGCTTCCGCCGCCCCCGTGTTGTTAATGACCATGATGCTTTCAAAATCTCCCTGGCGGTTGGAGATCCAGGGGTAGATGAGCGTGGTCTGCACGGCGCCGGGGATGCTGTCCGGGTCGGCGGGATCGCTGCCGGCGGCGAGTTCATCACGGTCGGGATAGCCGTCCCGGTCGCGGTCGATGCCGATGCGCGTGCCGCTCCCCGGCGGGCCGGCCGTGAACGTCAGGTCCTGACCTTCGCTTTGGACCAGGGCCTTAACGGCTGCGAAATCGAGAGGCGTCTCGTCGGCGCTGTCGGTTTGGAATTGGTTATCGCCCGTGTAGCGCGCCCCCCAGGGCAGGCCGTCGACGATGCCTTTCACCACCAGGTCGCACTCACCCGCGTCTGCCCGCGCCTTCAGCAGGTCCAGCCGGGCCATGACTGCATCGCCGCTGTCGGATCGAAGCGTGATCTGCTGGCCGACGATGGGGAACAGGTTGCTGTCGAAGACCATCATGAAGTCCTCGATCGCGCGGCGCAATGCAACACCTTCCTCGCCGTTGGGGATGCCGCCGGGGTTACCGAAGTCCTGCTCGAAGGCCTCGGCATTGTGAAAGCGGAACAGGGTATCGGTGGAGCCGTCGTGGATGAAGCCGAAGCCGCGAATCTGGTCGCCCATGTGGTCGTTGTCGCCGGGGCGATAGAAGTCGATGTCGATGTTACCGAACATGCCCACCTTCTGGTACATATTGCGCAGGTGGGGGATTTTCAGGGTTTGGGTCTCGTCCTCGAAACTGGAGCCGCCGTCGGTGCCGAAGAAACCGGGCCGCGCCACGCCGAATTCCGCGTTGCCCTCGCGATCCAACACGTGGCAGCCGTTGCAGTTCTTGACGCTGTCGGAAATCGGGCCGAAGTAGAAGTCGCGGCCGATCTGCTGTTGTTCCGTCAGGGAGTTGTCCAGGTTGCGGATGGGGTTGGGCGGGTAGGTCAGCGCAAGGACAAAATCGGTGAACTGCTGCATTTCCTCATCCGTCAACACCTCGCTTCGGCCGACCAGGCCCTCGAAAGCCGGGTTGAACTTCTTGAACGCCTCCACCTCGTTGAAGGCGCCGAAGTCGGGCTGCACGGAGCCCTGTTCGAGGCCGAAGGTGCGGTCGCCGCGCCAGTGCATGGGTCCGTGGTTGTCCATGCCGCGCAGGCTTTGAGTGGACATGGGGCCCTTCATGGGATGGAAAGTCGGGTCGATGACGGGGCCGAAGGTAAAGGGGTTGAAGTTCTGCAACAGGGTGTCGTCGGGATTGCCCAGGTTCCAGGAGAGCGAGTCCAGGTCGCCGAAGATGTGACAGGAAGCACAAGCCTGGTCGCCGCTCGCGGAGGTATAGGCCGCATCGTAGAGGAAACGACGACCCCGGACTACTTCCTCGGGCTCCGGGTTGAACATGGAAACGTGGCCGATCTCGGATTTGGCGGCGGTGTCCACGATCGAAATGCCGTTGTCGAACCGGGTCAGTACGTAGAGGCGATTGCGTCCCTCGTCCAGCACGAGGCCCGTGGGTCCGCCGTTACTCAGGGTCACCTGATTCGCGGTGTCGGGCGTGAAGCTGTCCGCCTCCAACTCGGCCGTATTGTAGATGCCCACCTTGCCGGAACCCAGCGCGGTCACGTAAAGCGTTGTTCCGTCGGCGCTGACGACCATGTCAGTGGGAAAAGCCAGGCTCTTGCTGTTGACCTCGTTGGGAATGGGCTCGCAGCAGTTGTCGTAATCGATATGCTTGTTCAGGTGCCGAGGCGTTACGGTTCCGGCCGGGTCCAGCACGGTAATGCGGCTCTCGGCGATGTGGCCGCGCACGGTGGAGCCGCCGTATTCGCCGGGGCCCTCGAAGCGGACGTGATTGCGCGCCTCGGTATTGGAAACATAGACCTTGCCGCTGACAGGATTGACCGCCATGTTGAACAGCGCGGTGCCCACATGGCTGAAATCCACCACGCCCTCGGTAAGTTGCGCGGGCGGGTCGGCATTCGCATCCAGCACGAAGACATCTTTGTCGGGCAGGTTGAAGCGAACCGTAAAGTTCCACGTCCTGCCCGGCGGGTCCACCCAGTCCTGACCGTCATGGCGTACGATCATGCTGACCTCGGGACCGGGAATCCCCTGGAAGTTGGTCACGGGACCGGGCAGGCCGCCGCGCGCCTCGCCGCCGTCGGGCACGGCGCCCTCGGCCAGCACGGTGGTGCGGTTGCCGGAATGAAACACGGCCGCATAAACCCGGCTGCCGTCCGGGGTCACGGCCAGGGCGCGGGGCGTATCGCCGAAGAGGGTGATAATGGAAAGCTCCTCACCGCCGAAACCGCCGAGGTTTTCGGCATCGAACACCCAGACATCGGCGCGACCCACGCCGGGTTCGGTGAATTGCGGGTCGTTGGGGTTGTTTTGACCGCGATGGGCACAGGTGATAAAGGCGCGGTTGCCTTGTGCGCCTGCGAAGACGATATCACGAGGTTCATCACCCACCAGCAGCGTGCGCGTCACGCGGGCTCGCTCGGGATTGCTTACATCTACCACGCTGACGCTGTCGGAGAGGTGGTTGACCACCCAGACCTCGGATTCACCGCGCACGGCAACAGCAACGGGCTCCAGGCCGACGCTGACGGAACCGGCGTGACTCAGGCCGGTATCGGTGACCCGGTAGATTTCCAAACGGTTATCGGGGGTATTGGTAACATAGAGCCGATCCTTGCCTGGTGAGAGGGCCAACGGACGCACCTGCCCGCTCTCGAAGGTGACGAAGTCGCCGAGCTTGGCGTACAGGGGCAAGGCGGCAATCAGTTGACAAGCGATAAACACCGCCGAGACAATGACAAAGATCTTCATGGCGCCGCTGTTAGGGGAAGCGAACAAGGAGCGCGTCCGATCGAGACGCGGCAGAAGGCCGGAGAAAATGGTTGGTGATTTGGGGTTCAATGCCAGTCCTCCTCGCGGTAGTTGAACAACCATCATACCGAGCGTGTGGGAAGTTACCCCCAAGAAAAGTTATAAGTTGCACACCAATCGACTCTTTATGCATCTCGAGATGTTGCTTGGTTGTTTTATGCATCGGCTTTCCTTGATTTTTCGAGCGAGGGTTGACTCGGTGCCGGATACTCAGATAACAACTTGCAAATTCCCTCCACTTTGACGACATCCCGGCCCACACACAATGAGCACTTCCCCTTAGTGGTCGGGTTGTGTTACCGTGTCCTTATACTGATCAACGGTAGGGTGATTATGCGGCCGATCGTCAAGAAACTGCGGCTGGGTTTATTACTGGTGCTTCTCCTGGTTATTACCGGGCACGGAATGACCTGGCTTTTATATCCCGGCTTCTATCGGGCCGGATGGTACCAGTTTTTGGACGGCGGCCCCCGTGAGAGCTATAACCTGTTCCTTTGCCTTAAATACTGGAGCGAGTACCTGGGGCAGTTGGCCTATGATGCCGAATCCGGCATGTATGAATTCCCCCCGGACGAGCCTGGAGCAGATGCGCGGACGCGGGGAATTGCCGCCTATCATCGCGGCAATTATGAGGATGCCGTCAGGCTGTTGAAGGAAGACCTGGAGAAACGCGGCGCCGACGAATCGCGGATGTTCTGGCTGGCCATGGCCCATCTGCGTCATGCCGAGGCCCAGAACTGCCTGGCGATGATGGAGCCCCTGCCCGCCGATGACCCGAGCGCCGACGGGCACCATCACTGGACGCATACTCAGGGCCTGTGCACCCTGCCGATCGGCGTCACCCACCAGAACCCGGAAAGCGCCCGCGCGGCGATAGATCTCTTCAGCCGTCTGCTGGATCGGTACGGCCCGAACCCCCTGTACTCGTGGCTGCTCAACTTCGGCTATATGACCGTTGGCGGCTACCCGGACGAGGTACCCGAGGATCGGCGTTTGGACAATGCCTTTACCCAAACCTTTTATGGCAAGCAGCCCGACGGCGTGCCGGTCTTTACCGATCAGGCCGCTCGCTTGGGCGTGGCTACCCAGGACGCCGGCAAAGGCGTGGCGGTGGAGGACTATAACGGCGACGGCAGTTTGGATATCGTGACCGGCGGTTCCTTCGACAGCCTGCGCCTTTACCTCAATATGGACGGTCGGGGCTTTCGCGACGCCACATCGAACGCCGGGCTGGACGGCTTTCGGCAACCGCATTTCATTACCAATACCGATTACAACAACGACGGACTGGTGGACTTGTACGTGGGCAGCCTGTTTCACCACGACCGCTTATACCGCAACCTGGGCAACGGCCGTTTCGACGATGTAACTGAAGCTGCCGGCCTGGCCGTTCCCGAGGGCCGGGAAACCATGACCTGGTGTTCGGCCTGGGGCGACATCGACAATGACGGCGACCTGGACCTGTTCGTTGCGCGTTGGGGCATGAAGGCGCCGCTGGTGTCCGGCTACCTGGCTCGACGCCGCCAGGACGCGCAATTGTTCGTCAATGAAGGCGGAGTTTTTCAGGATGCTACCGAGGCCTGGGGCCTGGCCTCCTTTGTGGATGACAACGCCTT
This sequence comes from Acidobacteriota bacterium, assembly GCA_030066195.1. GTDB lineage: Bacteria > Acidobacteriota > Holophagae > Acanthopleuribacterales > Acanthopleuribacteraceae > JASJCB01. The sequence continues at coordinate 6,808 of JASJCB010000196.1, read as the reverse complement.
CATCGGCGCGGCTTTCGGCGATGTGGACAACGACGGCCGCACCGACCTTTTCGTTTCCGGCATCAACAAACGCAACAGCCGACTGTTCCGCAACGATCCCGACAAGGGTTTCGTAGCGGTGGAAACCCATCCGCCCGGCTTTGTCTGTGCCTTTTTGGATATCGATCACGACGGCCGGTTGGACCTGTTCCACGGCGGTTTGGCCGATGCCCGCACCACCACGGCGAAAACGGTGTTGGGGCAGTCTTTCGGTTTCGAGCGCACGGGTTACAGCGTCCTATTGCACAACCGTCAGAGCCTGACGCCGATCCCCGGTTTCTTCAACATGCCCGTGGGCGTGATGGGAGCAAACTACGGCGACCTGGACAACGACGGCTGTTACGATTTCTACCTGGGCACAGGCGGTCCCGAGTCGTGGTTCATTCTGCCCAACCTGATGTACCAGAGCCGGAACCGGGGCGGGCAATGTCTGCCCGAGGCGCGCAATATCACGGCCGCCAACCATTTCGGCACCATCCAGAAGGGGCACGGTATCGTCTTCTTCGACTTCGATGAAGACGGCGATCAAGATATCTACAGCAGCCTGGGCGGCATGTGGCCGGGAGATCGTTGGCCCAATCAATTATTCGTAAACGAGGGAACCGACGGCGGCCGCTGGGTCAAAATCCGCCTGGTGGGCACCCGGACCAACCGGCACGGCATCGGCGCGCGCATTCGTGTGGAGGCCGAGGATGAAGCGGGTCGAGCCGTCGTGCGTCAGGTTCATATGGACGGCAAGACCGGTTTCGGCAGTGCCCCGTTCCTGGCTCATATCGGTTTGGGCGATGCGGTTACCGTGAAGGAGATCGTCGTCAACTGGCCGGTTTCGGGCGCGGTCAACACCTATGCGGGCACACTGGACGCCCTCCACATTCTGGTAGAAAACGATCCGGCCGGCTCCGTCATCCACGAATAGGCCGACCCCGGGTTTTGCGCCGGTAATCTAACAAACCCTTTGCCTGCTTGTGGTACAATAAATACCGCATTCACCGGAAATCTCCAGGGAAACCCTCAATGAAAAAACGTTGGAAGATTCGACTTATCGTATTGGCAGTTTTAATCGTGGGTGTCGGCGGCCTGGTTTGGCTGCAAGTGGACCGCTTGGAACACCGTGCCCTGCGTCATGCCGAGTCCGGTCGCAGCGCCGGCAAGCTGTTGGGAAGTCTGGCGGAGGCCCTTGCCGAGGGTCGTATGGAAGCCGTGCTTGACTGTTATACGCCGGATTATGCGGAATCCGGCCCGGCCGCTTGGGAAACTACTTCGCGTTACGAGACGGACGGGCTTGTGGTTGCAGGCTGGGTTGCTTCCACCCGGAAGACCGCCGGGCGCGAAGGTGTGGCCGGCCGTTATCGTGCGCTGCTGGAGCCGGTGGAACGTTTCGAACACGTCAAGGTCAAGTTGGATCGGGTTCTGGCCGATCGCGGCGAGCGAGGTCTGGATATTCGCTCCATCCTGTGGTTGCGCGGCCGGCACAAGGACGGGACGGGATTTGAAAGCAAGGCGCGGTTTGAGATGACCCTGGTTCCCGGCGAACAGGGGCACAGGATCGCATCCCAGCAATTGATTTCCGGCGATACCGTTTCCGGCCCGGGAACGGGATTCGCGGATGTCGCCGCGAACGTAGGTTTGGATTTCGAGGCGCGCGCCAATCCCATGTACGAAACCGAGGCCTGGCGTCCCGATGTCTTCGGCATCTTCAAATACAGTTCGGCGGGTCTTTCGGCCGCCGATTATGACGGCGACGGTTGGTACGACCTGTTCCTGGGCGACGGTGCCCGCATGGCGCTCTATCGCAACCTGGGTTCGGAGGGATTCAAGGAAGTCACCGCCGAGGCGGGCCTGCCCGTGGATCAACCCGGCATCAACGTGGGCTTGTTCGCCGATTTCGATAACGACGGCGACCAGGACCTGCTGTTGGGAGGACTTACCGTTTCGGGCGGCTTGTATCGCAACGACGGCAACGGCTCCTTCAGCCGCGAAAGCTTGACCCTTGACCCGCTGGTCACGGTTGCCGGCGCCGCCGATTATGATCTGGACGGCGATCTGGACATCTACCTGGGCCGCTACCTGGACCCGCGCGAGGACCTGCCCACCACCTTGTTCTACACCCGCAACAGCGCGGGCAACCAGTTATTGCGCAATGACGGCAACCTGCAATTTACCGACGTGACCGAGGCCGCCGGCGTGCGCGAGGGCGGCCTGACCCTGGGCGTGGCCTGGGGCGATTACGACCGGGACGGCAACCCCGATATATACGTGGCCAACGATTTCGGTCGCAACGCCATGCTGCGCAACAACGGCGACGGCAGTTTTACGGACACCACGCTGGAGACCAACACCATGGACTTCGGTTTCGGCATGAGTGCCACCTTTGCCGATGCAGACAATGACGGCGACCTGGACATCTACGTCTCCAACGTGGCCTCGTCGCAACGCTGGTACGGGCAATCCGCCACGCTGTACAAATACCTGATGAACAGCTTCCGCCAGGGGACCATGATGGAGGATTTGCCGCTTTACAGGGAGATCGTGAAGTTTGCGGGCGATAACTGGAGGAATTACGGCGACGGCATGGTCAAGGGCAATTCCCTTCTGTTGAACGACGGCAAGGGCCGCTTCGCCGATGTGGCCGAAAGCGCGGGCGCCAATCCGCTGGGTTGGTATTGGGGTTCCACGCTTTTCGATTACGACAACGACGGCTTGCAGGATATCTACGCGGGTAACGGCTGGATTACCGGGCATGTGACGGATGATTTGTGACTGCCCTATATTGTAAGCGCGGTCGCGCATATCGACGAATACAAGAAAGGCAAGTTCTTCACCGATGAGTTCCGCGGCGAGATGTCCTGGAACGGTTACGAGCACAACGTGCTGTTGCGCAACATGGGTCTCGACGAAAACGGCGTCCCGCAATACGTGGACGTGGCCATGGCCCTGGGCGCGGATGATATCGGCGACAGTCGCGGCGTTGCGGCATTCGATTATGACAATGACGGTGACCTGGACATCGCGGTCAATCACAATCCGGGCGATCACGGCGTGCCTACCTTCCCGGTGGTCCTGCAGGAAAACACCATCGGCCAAAAGCGCAACTACCTGGTAGTGTCCTTGCAGGGGACCCGAGACAACCGCGACGCGGTCGGCGCCGAGGTCACGGTCAGGAGCGGATCGCTGAACCAGGTGCGTTTGAAAAGCGCGGGTTCGGCCTATGCGGCGCAACATGACGGCCGACTGTATTTCGGCTTGGGCGACGCAACCCGGGTCGATCTGCTCACGGTGCGCTGGCCGGACGGAACCGAGGAGTCCTTCCGGAACCTGGATGCGAACACCGTGGTTCGCATCATTCAAGGGGAGGGCATGCGCCTGAGTTCGTTTCCCGCTTCGCCGCAACTCCTGGGAGGTTTTCGGTGAAAAAGATATGCCTGATCGGGGCAGACAGTCCCCTGACCCGCCGCCTGACGGAGTTTTGGACCCAAGACGATGCCATAAAAGAGATAATCGGTCCGGTAAACGGCGACGCCCTTGAAACCGCCTTGGGCGGGGTCGATGCGGTGGTTTATCTTGCCGGTTCCTTAGGCGACCACGGGCAACCGCCGGAAGCTTCCGTTTCGTCGGCCTGCCTGAGCGCCTGTCGCGAAGCGGGGATCGGATGTGTGGTGGTCGTTTCGAGCGCGGCGATTCACCCGCCGCGTCACGGTCACCCCGGCATGGTCGGTGAAATTGCCCCCGCTCGCGCCGACGCCTGCCCCATTTCCCGGCCCTGGTTGGAATTGGAACAAATGGCCGAAACCATCTTGGGTAGTGATGCCGCGCTTACCATACTGCGGCCCGCGCCCACGGCCGTTCCCGGCGGCACGGATCCGCTCAGCCGCCTCCTGGAAGGGAAACTGGGCAACACGCTGCCGGGCCATGATCCCACCGTTCAAATCCTCAGCCCCACGGACCTGGCTCGGGCGATCGCCGCTGTTATCGCGAAAGACCGTTCCGGCCTCTACAATGTGGCGCCGGCGGGCAATATTCCCCTGCGCAAGGCAATGAACGCGGCGGGCACCTTCAACCTGCCCATGCCCGGTCTGATCCAACGGGTGACCGGCACGCGGCCGGGCGTCTTTTTGGACGCCATCAAGTACAATTTCACGGTCTGCGGCCGCAAGATCCAGGATGAGCTGGGCTTCAAACCGCTACATTCCAGTTTTGAAGCAGCGACGGCTTTCCGGACCAAACCGGTCGAAGAAACCGAGCCGGCTTTCGACGAGCACGGTTACGAGCGGCGTTACACCGACCTGTTGCGAGCCACCAATTTCAAGTTCCTGCACGATCTCTACTGGCGCGTGGAGTGCACGGGCACCGAGCACATTCCCAAACAGGGCGCGGGCATACTGGTGGGCGTACATCGCGGGTTCATGCCCTTCGACGGCGCCATGTGTTTGACGCAACTGGCAAAAAAGACCGGGCGCTATCCACGCTTCCTGATTCATCCCTGCCTGGTGAAACCCGCTTTCCAGGCCGATTTCATTCGTCGGATCGGCGGCGTCATCGCCTGTCGGGAAAATGCGGACAAACTACTGGCCGACGGCGAACTGGTCGGCATCTACCCGGAGGGTATCGCCGGCGCCTTCACCTTGTACAAGGACGCCTACCGCCTGGGCAATTTCGGCCGAGACGAGTATGTCAAGATTGCCCTGCGCAACGGCGCCCCCATCGTGCCTTTCGCAACGGTAGGGAGCGCCGAGATCTATCCTATCCTGGGCAAAATCCATTGGGGTTGGCTGCGCCGTAACCTGGAATGGCCATTTCTACCCGTTACGCCGACGCCGGTGCCCTTGCCCAGCAAGTGGCACACGCGGTATATGGAACCCATTCCCATCGGCGAACTGTACCCGCCCGAGACCGCTGACGATCCGGTGAAGGTACGCGCCATCGGTAAAGATATCGAACAGCGCCTGCTTAATGCGTTAGAACAGATGCGCCGGGAGCGAAAAAATATTTTCTTCGGCTCGATTTTCGATAAGAATAAGAAAGGTCAAACTGTACCTGAACCCGGTTCACTTTAGGAGCATATCCCTTGAAGAAACTCGTCATCCTGCTCACGGCCTTCGGCCTCATCCAATGCGGCGGCCCTCCGCCTGTCGCTCTTGTCACCGGCGATGCCGCGCCCGCATTCACCCTGGCCGATTTGGACGGCAACGAATTCAACAGCAGCAAATTATCGGGACAACCCACTCTCCTCAACTTCTGGGCCACATGGTGTGCACCCTGTCGAAAGGAAATCCCCGATCTGAAGGCGCTTCACGCCGAAGGTTCGGTCCGTGTGATCGGCATCGCCTTGGATGAGGCCGGCGCGCCGCCGGTTCGCTCGTTCGTAAAACGCAACGATATCCAGTACCCCATCCTCATCGGCAACGAAGATGTGTTCCGGCGTTACAACGGCTACGTGATTCCCCACACCCTGCTTTTGGACAGCGCGGGGAAGATCGTCAAAATCTATCGGGGCGCGGTCACCAGGAAAACGCTGGAAGCCGACCTGGCGACCATTTAGGAGAGACGTTATGCGGCCGAACCATGTAGACGTGGTCATTATCGGAGCGGGCCTGGCCGGTTTGACCCTCGCCCGTCAACTGATGATGCAAAAGCCGCTGACCGTCCTCCACCTGGAAAAGCGCGAGCATGTACCCGTCACACGCCAAAAGGTCGGCGAGTCCAATGTGCAGGTGCAGGGCTGGTACCTGGGCAAGGTGTTGGACCTGGAAGAGTACCTGTTCCACGAGCACCTGATGAAGTATAACCTGCGCTTCCTCTGGCCGACGGGCGCCGGCGATGACTTTACCGATTACGGCCAGTCCTATATTCGCAACTTCTCCAACATCCCGTGTTACCAATTGGACCGCAACAAGTTCGAGGGCAAACTGATCGAACTGAATCGCGAAAACGAGGGCTACAACCTGGTTACGGGCGTGCGCAAGCTTCAGGTGGATCTGAAGGAAGACGCCGCGCCGCATGAACTGACCTGGAAGGTGGGTGATGCCGCGCAATCGGTAACCGCCGACTGGGTCATCGACAGCACCGGCCGCTCCCGCGTTCTGGCCCGGGATATGGACATGAGGGTTAATGCGCCCTTTCGCCACAGCGCCGCCTATTTTTGGGTGGACGGCACCGTCAATATCGAAAAGCTGACCAGGGCGGGCCGCGCCGAACTCCTACGGCATCCCTCGCGTCGCGAACTGGGCCACCTGCCGTTCTGGTTGGCCACCAATCACTTTATGGGCGAGGGTTATTGGTTCTGGGTCATTCCCCTACAGGGTCGCACCAGCTTCGGCCTGGTCTTCGACAATCACCTGATCGATCCCGCGTCCGTCAATCGACCGGAAAAGCTATTATCCTGGCTGAAGGAACACATCCCGCTCTTCCAGTTCGACCGACAGGATTTAATCGATTTCAGCTTCCTGGCCAATTTCGCCCACGGCTGCGACCGCACCATTCACAGGAACCGCTGGGCCATGACCGGCGAGTCGGGCCGGTTTACCGATCCGCTCTACAGCCCCGGCGGCGACCTGATCGCCATTCACAACACCCTGATTACCGATGCGGTGCTCACGGACGACCCGGCCCAACTGATGGGAAAAATCGGCCGCTACGAAACCATGTTCAAGGTCTTCTACCATAGCTTCATCCCTTCCTACGACCCCGGCTACCTGAGCCTGGGCGACCAGGAGATCTTCGCCATGAAGTACAGTTGGGAACTTGCCATCTACTTCGGTTACTTCGTGTT
>JASJCB010000048.1 GCA_030066195.1 Acidobacteriota bacterium | reverse complement strand
AGGGCGTTATGACCACCCATCTGGGCGCCGTGAACCGCCTGCTGTGGATGCGGGAAACCTTCGCCCTGGGCCGCACCGACCGGGTGCTGCAAAAGACGCCGTTTACTTACGACATCTCGGTCTGGGAATTCTTCCTGCCCCTGATCAGCGGCGCCACCGTGGTGATGGCCGGTCCCGACGGTCACCGCGACCCCGCCTACCTTGTGGACCTGATGGCGCGCCGCCAGGTCTCGCTGACCCACTTCACGCCTTCCATGTTGCAGGCATGCCTGGACACCAACAATATGGACAATTGCCTGGCGTTGCGCCGCGTCCTGTGTTCTGAGGAAGCGCTGCCGCGCACCTTGCAGGAACGGTTCTACAAACACTGCCCCGACGCCGAACTGCACAACCTCTACGGCCCGCCCGAAATAGCCATCGACGTAAGCTTCTGGGCCGAAAACTCCACGTCCCACTGGCAGTCGGTGCCCATCGGCAAACCCATCTCCAATGTCCAGGTCTACGTGCTGGACCAGAGCCTGAAACCCCTGCCGATCGGCGTGGAAGGCGAACTCTACGTGGGCGGCGAGTCCCTGGCCAGAGGTTTTCTGGACGACCCGCGCCTCACCGCTGAACTGTTGATCCCCGACCCCTTCGGCAAGAACAAGGGAGCGCGCATCTACAAAACCGGCGACCTGGTGCGCTACCTGCCCGACGGCTTCCTGGAGTTCCTGGGTCATATGGACCACCAGCAAAAAGTGGCGGGCAGCCGCATCGAGTACGGCGAGGTCAAAGCCGTGCTGGAAACCGTGCCCGGGGTGCGTGACGCCCTGGCCATGACCCGCGACGACGTGGACGGCCTGGTTGCCTACTACATCCCAGCCGAGGACCAGGAACCCGATGTGGAGGAGATGCGCAACCAGGTCAAGAAGATCCTGCCCAACTACATGTGCCCTGACGCCTTCGTGCGCCTGGACGCCTTCCCCATCACGCCCAACGGTCGCATCAACCGGCGCGCCCTGCCGCAACCCAAGAAGGAGCCGGGCGAGCGCGAATCTACCTATGCCCGCGCCTACAGCCAGGTGGAACGCTCCATCCTGCGGGTATGGCAGGAGGTCTTGGGCCTGGAACGCATCGGCCTGCGCGACGACTTCTTCGAACTGGGCGGCGACTCGCTGAAACTGATGCAGGTCTACGACAAGTTGCCCGATATCCTGAAAGGCGAACTCAGCCGCATCGACCTCTTCAAGCACCGCAACATCCACGACCTGGCCTTCTACATGGAAGAAGAGGAAGATCCCGACGCCATGGTTTCCCTAGGCCGTGAAAACAAAGCGCGCCGTAAGGCGCTGCTGGACGACATCGCCGGTCGGCCGGGCCTGAAGATTGCCGTTGTCGGCATGTCCCTGCGCGTGCCCGGCGCCTCCGACGAGGAAAGCTTCTGGCAGATGTTGAGGGACGGCGAGTGCAGCGTGCGCACCTTCAGCCGCGAGGAACTGGAAGCCTTCGGCGTGGACCCCGAGGAAATGGACGACCCCAACTACGTGCCCGTGCGCGCTACCCTGGACGACGTGCGCGGATTCGACCACACCTTCTTCGGCATGACCCCGCGCGAGGCCCAGTTGACCGACCCGCAGCAGCGGCTCATGATGGAGTGCGCCTGGGAAGCCCTGGAAAACGCCGGTTACCATCCCCATAAATACAAGGAACCCATCGGCCTGTTCGCGGGCTCCGGCCAGAACTACTACCTGGAAGAACACCTGCTGGCCAACCGGGACCTGGTGGACACCGTGGGCCTGTTCTCGATCATGATCAGCAATACCAAGGACAACATGACGCCGCGCATCGCCTATCGCCTGAACCTGACCGGGCCCACGGTCGCGGTGCAAAGCGCCTGCTCCACCGCGCTGGTCAGCGTGCACATGGCCGCCCAGGCCCTGCGCGCCGGCGACTGCGGCATCGCCCTCGCCGGCGGCGTCTCGCTGGGATACCACACCAAGCTTGGCTTCGTCTACGAGGAAGGCATGCTGCAACCGCCCGACGGCCATACCCGTTCTTTCGACGCTCAGGCCAACGGCTCCATCCCCGGCCAGGGCGCGGGCGTGGTTGTCCTCAAGCGCCTGGAAGACGCCGTGGAAGACGGCGACCGCATCTACGCCGTGCTCAACGGTTCCGCGGTCAATAACGACGGCGCCGACAAGGAAAACTATGCCTCCTACGGCGTCGAGGGCCAGCGCCGCGTGGTTCGCCACGCCATGAAGGTGGCCGGGGTCACGGCTGAGGACATCAGCTTCGTGGAGACCTCCTCCACCGCCTCCAAACTGGGCGATCCCATCGAACTGGAGGCCCTGACCCGCGCCTATCGACAGGATACGGACAAAAAGGGTTACTGTGCGGTGGGTGCGGTCAAACCCAACATCGGCAACCTGGACTCTGCCGCCGGCGCGATCGCCTTGATTAAAGCCGTCCTGGCCGTTAATCACGGCGAGCTGCCGCCCAATATCAACTTCGAGAAACCCAACCCCGACATCGACTTCGTCAACAGTCCCTTCGTGGTGAACACCCGGCTGAAACCGTGGAAACCCGAGGGCGGCATAAGGCGCGCGGGCGTCAGCGCCTTCGGCCTGGGCGGCAACAACGCTCACCTGATCCTGGAGCAGGGTCCCGAGATCAAACAGGTCACGCCGTCGCGACCGTGGCAACTGATCACCCTGTCGGCCAAAACGCCGGGCGCTTTGGATACCAAGACCGATGAGCTGGTCCGCTACATGGCCGCGAACCCGCACACCAACTTCTCCGAGGTGGCCTACACGCTGCACGTGGGCCGCCGGGACTTTAAATACCGGCGCATGCTGACCTGCCAGAACCTGCATGAGGCCGTGCTGGAGTTCGAGCGCAAGGAATCGAGACGGGTCTACACCAAAGCCGTCAAGACCACCGACCGCTCCATCGCCTTCATGTTCCCGGGCCAGGGCGCGCAATACCTGAACATGGGACGGGAACTGTACCGCAAGGAACGACTGTACCGGCAGGAGGTAGAGCGCTGCTGGGAAATCATTCGCGAACACGTGCCGGAACTGTTCAAGAACCTGACGCGCCAGGATCGGGGCGGCCGAACCGAGAAACTGAACCGTACCTATGTGGCCCAACCCGCCCTGTTCATTACCGAATACGCCCTGGCCAAGCTGCTGATGCACTGGGGCGTCCAACCTCAGGTGATGATCGGCAACAGTTTGGGCGAGTACGTGGCGGCCTGCCTGTCCGGCGTCTTCAGCCTGCTGGATGCGCTGGACGCGGTGGTTACCCGCGGTCGCCTGATGCAGAGCATGCCGCCGGGCGCCCAACTCATGGTCAACCTGCCGGAAAGCCAGGTCCAGTCGTTACTTCACGAACAACTCTCCCTGGCCGCTGTCGTAGGTCCCAATCAGTGCGTTCTGGCAGGCGATAAAGAAGCTATCGGCAAGATCCGCCAAAAGCTGGTCAACGACGGCGTGGACTGCCGCCGCATGCATACCAGCCACGCCTTCCACTCCTACATGATGGACCCCATCCTGCCGGAGTTCACGGAGCGCCTGAAACTGTTCAAACTGAACCCACCCAAGATCCCCTTTATCTCCAACCTGACCGGCACCTGGATTACGGACGAGCAGGCGACCGACCCACACTATTGGGCGCGGCACCTGCGCGAACCCGTGCGTTTCTACCAGGGCATCCAGGAGATCTACAATACGCCCGATCGCATTATCCTGGAAGTCGGTCCGGAAAAAACGCTCAGCCCCATCGCGATCGCGCACCGGCCCAAGGACGGCGATCACCAGGTGCTGGCCACCATGCCGCAACCGCACGAGGAAGAGTCGGACATGCACTTCCTTCTGAACACGGCGGGCCGTTTGTGGCTGGCGGGCATGCCCGTCGACTGGGACGGTTTCCACGACGGCTACCGACGCCGACGCCTGGCTCTGCCCACCTATCCTTTCGAGCGCTCGCCGGCATGGATCGAACCGGTGAAGAAAGCCAAACCGGATGACGAGTACTGGCTGCAACCCGACGAGTTCGACGATATCGTGGACGACAGCGAACTGGACGCGCACTACCGGCCCAACGTCTCCACGGACTTCGTGGCGCCGCGAAACCGCGACGAGGAGATCATCGCGGAGGCCTGGCGGGAGTACCTGGGCATGGCGGAACTGGGTATCCACGACGACTTCTTCGAACTGGGCGGCACGTCGCTGATCGCGGTGAGGCTGACGGGCAAACTGGGCCGACTGTTCAACGTGCCCATGGCCAGCCACACCCTGATCCAGAAACGAACCATCGCCATGCTGTCGGAATACATCGCGGAACACCGCTCCACGGGCGGCAAGGGCGTCAGCGACAGCCCGATCGTGGAGATCCAACGGGGCAACGCGCGCGTGATGCCGCTGGTCATGGTCCACCCGGTAGGCGGCGAGGTCTACTACTACAAGGACCTGGCTTTGAACCTTGGCGCCAGGCAACCTCTGTACGGTATCCAGGCGCCCAGTTTGGTGGGGAACCGGGAACCGTTCGACAATATTCCCAAGCAGGCGGCCTACTACATCGAGGAACTGCTGAAGTTCCAACCCAAACCGCCGTACATCCTGGGCGGCTCGTCCTACGGAGGGGTGATTGCCTACGAGATGTCGCAACAACTGCGGGCAAAAGGCATTCCGGTCGCGCTGACGGTGCTGATAGACAGTCCGGCGCCGGGTGCGATGCCGGGCAAGACCACGGACTTCGCGGAGATCCTGGACTACCTGCTGGGCGACGAACTGGAATTCGACGTGGACGAACTGCGCGAACTGGAACCGGAAGAACAGCTGAACTACGTATTTGAAGAAGCGAGACACGTGAACCGTGTCGACATCCTGCCGCCGTCACTGGGCATCCCCATGTTCAAGACCTGGATGGCGCACCAGGACGCCTTGCACAGCTACACGCCCAAATCCTACCAGGGCCGAGTCATCTACTTCCGCCCGACGGAACTGGCCAAACTAAACGCCCTGAACATGCACCTGCCGTGGATCGACCTGGTCAAGGGCGGCATAGAAATCCACCAGGTGCCGGGCAACCACATCACCATGAACTACGAACCCAACGTAAAAGTAATAGCCAAACACCTGAAACGAGCCCTGCGAAGCCTACGCAAGTAACGTGAACAAGGCCAAAAAGTAACGTGAACAAGGCCGTCCACAGCAAGACCAGGGCAGGAACAAAGACAATGGAAGTAAGCAAAAAAGTGCCTACGGGCATGGGACGGTTTAACTGCCCCGATAATAAAAGGGGTTGGATGAATGCAGCGTTATATTGCTTTTGGTTGTCGCTCGATGCGGTAGGAGGGTCATCCCGCGTTGTCATTGGTTGTTTCGGTAAATCCAGGATCAAAGAATCCGTTCTGATTCCTCGACTCGGAAAAGTCAGGGGCAAAGAATCAGTCCTGATTCCTCGACCCGGAAAAGTAAGGAGCAAAGAATGAGAACTGGTTCTTTGCGCACCGAAAAGTAATGTGAAAGAAATCAGTTGTGGTTCCTTGACCCGGACTTTTCGGGAGCAAAGAATGAGAACTGATTCTTTGACCCTGAACTTTCGGTGCGCAAAGAATGAGGGCTGATTCTTTGCTCTCCGACTTTTGGAATCGAGGAATCAGCGCTCATTCTTAGAAGCCGGCCGATCGGAATCAAGGAATAAGGCTGTAATATGAGATAGCTCTTTGCAAAGAATGCCCTTTCCGCTGTATTTGGTTGTGAAAATCCCGATCAGGGTTGTCTTGTGCCGAAAGAGCAAAAAACAGCGTCGGCAGGACCCGCCAAAATACAACCCAACCACATCGCCCGGTTGCCTGACGCGGTCATAGTGCAAGCCGCCCTCCGGCTGCTCCTCGTAAGCCGGTTTTCCCATTGGGTGGATTGTGTTAGAATGCGCGCCTGCCTCAGGGGCGCATTGACTTATCGAGGGAGCGCTTTGGAAGAAAAAATCATTCCCCCCGCTGAACGCATCAATCGGGAACTGGACCTGGAGACGCTCGCCGCGCCCTTGGATCTCGCCGAAATCTTCGGGAACGATAATCCGTTGGAACTGGAAATCGGTATCGGTAAGGGTCTCTTCCTGCTGAACGAAGCACGCCGGAACCCGGATCGCAACTATATCGGCATCGAGATTGCCCGCAAGTACCTGGTCAAAGCCCGCGAGCGGGTCGAGAAGCGCGGCGTGCCCAATGTGCGCTTCGTCAACGGCGAAGCCTTCGATTTCATGGAAAAATTCCTATCCGATGAAAGCCTGTCCACCATTCACATCTATTTTCCCGATCCCTGGCCGAAAAAGCGCCACCACAAGCGCCGGTTGTTCTCCGACGTCTTTATCCCCCTGGCCCACCGCAAGCTGAAGCCGGGCGGCCTGATGCTAATTGCCACCGACCACGCCGGTTACTGGGAATGGATGTGCGAGGTGCTGGAAAAACAAACCCTGCTGGTCCATGCCGACCGCATGCCGGAGGCGCCCGACGGCACGGCCGGCCTCACCAACTACGAAATCAAATACCAGAAAGAAGGCCGCACCATCTTCCGCACGGGGTATCGCAAACCATGAAAATCAGCGTTCAGTTCTACAAAGACAGACAGAAATTCTCCGCCGCCCACTTCACCATCTTTGCCGACGGCGAAGTGGAACGGCTGCACGGCCACAATTACGTGGTAGAAGTCACCCTGGAAGGCGACCGGTTGGAAGACGGCATGATCTTCCCCTTCCACCTCGTCAAACCGGTGATCAACCGGCTGTGTAAGGAATGGGACGAATATGTCCTCCTGCCCACGACCGCGCCCGCGGTTCGCATCGAGGAAAATGGGGACCAGGTGGAACTGCACCTGGAAACGTCACAATGCCGAAAGTTCTACAGCTTCCCCCGCGAAGACGTGGTGCTGTTGGCCTGCAACAACATCAGCAGCGAGAACCTGGCCGTCTTGTTCCTGGAAAAGCTGTCGGGCGAACTGGGTGAACTGAACCTGGGACTGACGGGTTTGCATGTCTCGATTGCCGAAAGCAGCGGGCAGAAGGTAACCGTCTCTTCAGAAAAGCCTTAAAACCCTTTCACGTGAATCTGAAGAACGAAAATGCAATACCGCTCGTAATTTGCTAAACTGCGCCTTGTTATGTATATGTAACGAGGTAACTATGAAGACTTATATTATATTCCGGCTGTCGGCGCTGATCTTATTCGCAACCGGCCCTGCGGCAGCCCAAAAGGACCTGAACTTCGATCGCGGCGTTCTGGAGACCACCGAGGAACTGACCGAAGCCCTCGCCAACCGGCTGTTGGATCTCTCCGTGGCCACCCGCGACGCCAACCTGCTGGACATGACCGCGTTTTTCGCCGAGACCGTGGTCGCCCACGCCATGCCCGTCAAAACCCTGCCCACCAAAGCCAGGGTGAAGTGGGTGGAAGAACACGACTGGCAAATGCCGGAAAAGAAAGCCGCCGCCATGAAACGCGATGCGCTCATGCAATCGTGGGAAACCTTTCTGAGCCGGTTCGGTTCCATCGAAGACGTGCGCTTCAAGGTCAAGCAGTCTGAAATCAAGGATAACCACGCCGGCGCCAAGGTTTATTTCTTTCTGGTAGGTCGCCGCATGAACGGTCACAAGGAGTGGGTGCGCGGCTATTTCAAGCTGGGCGCAACCTACCGGGATAAAACCTGGACCATCGACAAGCTGGCGCTGACCTCGCTGGGTTCGCAGGTGGCGAGCCGCGATGTCTTCTCCGAGGTGGGCATTCCCGCGGGCGTTGCCGCCGACCTGCCGCCGCACGGAGCCAAGGGCAACGAGAGCTCCTACTGGCAAGGCGCGGCCGCCGGCGATGTCAACCGGGACGGCCTGATCGATGTTTTCGCGCCCGGGTTGGACGGCAATAATTTTTATATCAACCAGGGCGACGGCACGTTCAAAGACATGGCCGCCGATACCTGGGTGGAGTTCACCCCCCACGCCACCGGGGCCCTCTTCGTAGATTACGACAACGACGGAGATTCCGATATCTTCCTGGCCACGCCCGACAACCAGATGCTCCTGGAAAACCGCCTGGTCCCGGACAACCTCTTGGAATTCACCGAGTCATCGGCCAAATCGGGCATCGGTCAACGCCGGGCCGTCGGCTTCAGCCCGATCGCGGGTGATGTGAACGGCGACGGCAAACCGGATATCTACGTGCCCTCCTACAACCGCTACGGCATCGTGATGCCCAACAGCTGGTACAAAGCGACCAACGGCACGCCCAACCTGCTCTTTCTGAACAAGGGCGGCGGCGTTTTTGCCGAGGTCGCCAAAGCCTGGGGCGTCGCCGACTCGCGTTGGAGTTACGCGGCCTCGTTTGCCGACCTGGACGGGGACGGCGACCAGGATCTCTACGTGGCCAACGACTACGGTGAAAACGGCCTCTTCATCAACGACGGCAGGAAATTCACCGATCAGGCCGAACAACGCGGCGCCCTGGACCCGGGTAACGGCATGGGCGTCAGCTTCGGCGACTTCGACAACGACGGCGACCTGGACCTGCACGTCACCAACATGTCGTCCACCGCCGGGAACCGTATCCTGAGCCGCCTGCTGGACAATCCCAAGTCCCGGGAGGAAGTGCTGGTGAAACTGGCCTCCGGCAACAACCTGTACGAAAACGACGGTACCGGGAACTTCAAGGACAGCCAGACCGGCCAGTTCGGCGCGGGCTGGGCCTGGGGCGGCGGTTTCATCGACGTGGACAACGACGGCTGGGAGGACATCTACACGCCCAACGGCTTCAAGTCGGGCTCGTCGATGAAGGACACGTGAAGTCTCTTCTGGCGCCACGTGGTGGCGTCGAAAGCCGGTATGGAGGAAGCCGGAAGTAAAAACTTTACCTCCAAGCAGAGCGAACTGTTCGGCCGGGGCTTTAGTTTCAGCGGTTACGAACGGGATATGCTGCAACTGAACCGGGACGGCAAATCATTTTTCAATATCTCCGGCACCTCGGGGATCGATTCTATCAGCGACGGACGCGGGGCGGTTTTCGCCGATTTCGACAACGACGGCGACACCGACGTCTTCCTCACCACCATCCAGGGTCGCGGACGCCTGTTGTTCCGCAACAATGTGGGCGGCCTGGGCAACTGGCTGCGCATCAGCCTGACGGGAACCCGAAGCGGCAACGATGCCTACGGCGCGGTAGTGCGCATCGGCATCGAGGACGGCGTGCGCACCAGACTGAAGGCGGGTGGTTCGGGCTACAACGCGCAGGCCGATCCGCGCCTGCTGTTCGGCCTGGGCGACGCCAAACAGGCCGATTGGGTGGAAATCACCTGGCCCTCGGGCGCCAAACAGAAGCTGAAAGCGGTGCCGGCCAATACCTCGATCGCGGTCACCGAGGGCAAAGACGGCTACACGGTGGTCAAGGAGAAACGCTTCAACCTGCCCGACCCGTTGAGCCGGGAAGCAACGCAACTCAGCAAGCTGCACGCGAAGAAGGGCGCGCCCCTGCCCGATTTCACCCTGCACGGCAAGCAGGTGAAACCGGTCAAGGCGTTGCTGCAGAAGGGCAAGGTGCACCTGCTGAACGTATGGGCCACCTGGTGCGTACCCTGCGCCCGCGAAATGCCGGAGCTTCAGGCCTTGCAGGCCGAACACGGCGACAAGCTGCAAGTGATCGGCATGAGCGTGGACGAGGCGGCCCTGGACCGCAAGGTCTCGATGCTGCTGAAACGCCGCCGCATCACCTACCCCAACTACCGCATGGATCAGAAGGCCGTCGAAGCGCTGTACAACTCGAAAGACGTCTTCGTACCCCTGTCGGTGGTGGTGGACGATGCCGGCAAGGTGCTGGACATCTTCCCGGGCTGGAACCAGGAAGCAAAGGCCCGCCTGCTGAAACTGCTGAAGTAAGCCGGCTAAAACACAATCACGGAAACCCTACGGCCTAAGGCAGAGCAGGGTTAGAGTTTCTTCTTGAATATACGAGGTGAACGGCTATACTGAACACAACGCCTATGTCTTTATTTTTGCGAAACATGGGAGCGTTCTTTGATCATCGACCGCATTAGGATCAGGTCCTTTAAATCGATCGTGGACCAGGAGATCGAGCTGGGCAGCGTGAACGTATTCATCGGCGCCAACGGCAGCGGCAAAAGCAATATCCTGGAAGCGCTGGGCGTTTTATCCGCGGCGGCTTTCGGTCGGGTCGACGATGAATCCCTGCTGCGTCGCGGCGTGCGTCCCGGTGTGCCGCGTCTTTACAAAAGCGCATTCACCGGCCGGAAACTGTCGCCTCATATCGATTTCAAGGCCTGGTGTAACGGTGATTCCTACCGGGTGACCCTGAACAATCCGTTGGAAAATCCCAAGCCCTATTGGCAGTTTAAAACCGAGGATCTACGTCACAACGAGCGGACCATCGCAAGCAGGGGCCCCAAAACGGTCAAAAACAAGGAACAGGGGCTTGCCGCTCTGAAAGCGGTAGAATTGGGTGAACAAGATCCGGGCTTTCAGCTCTTACGCCTTTTGCAGCAGTATGTTATCTACTCACCCCATACACGGACCCTGCGCGGTCTGCAAAATGATTCTCAAATGAGAGCCCCGCTCGGCCTTTCCGGCGGCAACCTGGCCGAAGCCGTGAAGAAACTGAACGAACAGGCCAGATCCG
The DNA here is from genome assembly GCA_030066195.1 of Acidobacteriota bacterium. Taxonomy (GTDB): domain Bacteria; phylum Acidobacteriota; class Holophagae; order Acanthopleuribacterales; family Acanthopleuribacteraceae; genus JASJCB01. Next base: position 58,971 of record JASJCB010000048.1, on the reverse strand, counting down.
ATGAAGACATCGAGGAGGCCCTTGAAGAATTCCTGGGGCTGATTGATTGGGTGCGTGAGGTCACCTCGGTGGGAGCGGCGGGCTCCATTCTATCGCCCTCGGTACCCAGACCCAAACAAGTTCTTCGCTTCACCGATCGCTTTATGCGTCAAGGAAAAAATACCCTGACCGCCTACGATGCGAGCGAGGGCGCCTTGTATGTCCTCTTTTTCGCTTCACTGGTGCTCAGCGATCAGGCGCCCGGCTGCCTGGCGGTGGACAATTTCGATCAGGCACTCAATCCAAGATTGGTTAAAGGTCTGGTCCGCCTGGTTTGTGAGCAGCTTCCGCCCCGGCCCGACCGCCAGATGTTACTGACCCTTCACAACCCCGCCGCCCTGGACGGCTTGCCTCTTGCCGATGAGCGGATTCGCCTGTTCACGGTAGATCGCAACAGCGAGGGGCATACGGCGGTCCGGCGTATCTGGATAACGCCCGAGCTTCGAAAGCTGAGCGAAGAAAAGGGGTGGCCGCTTTCGCGGCTGTGGGTCATGGGCCATTTGGGAGGCGTTCCCAATGTCTGACCTTCGCATTGCCCTGATTGCGGAGGGGGTGACGGATCAGATCGTTATCGAGGCGGCTTTAAAGGCAATCCTGAAAGACAAAACTTTCGTGTTGACCCTTTTGCAACCCGAGGAGACCGATGCCTTGGGAGGTCATAGCCGGACCGGCGGCGGTTGGGGAGGGGTCTATCGCTGGTGCCTCCAGAGACAGGCGATGTCCCCCACGCCGTGCGCCGTATCCATGCTTCAGGGCTTCGATCTGGTCATTTTTCATTTGGACGCCGATGTCGCCCGAGCCCGTTATAGCGAGGCCGGCATTACCGACAGACCCATCGATGATCTCCCCTGCGAGTTGCCCTGTCCTCCAGCGCTCGATACGGTCTATGCCCTGAGAAAGGTCATCATCGATTGGCCGGGCATGCGAACGGTAACCAGACCCCCGGTATATTGTATCCCTTCGCAGAGTACCGAGACCTGGATGGCAGCCGCCATGTTCCCCCAAGAGCGTACCCCGAACCTGGAGTGTCGCGAAGATTTACTGCTTCGGCTTGCCCAGTGTCCCAGGGAGATTCGTCTGATTCGCTTCAAACAGGGAAAGCCCAAAAAACAAAAGCGGCGTTTTGAAGAACATGCAACCACCCTAACCCGTTATTGGGAAGCAGTGAAGGCAACCTGCACCACGGCCGATCTTTTCGAGGAAGATGTCACTCTTGCCTTGGAGTGAAACTGTCCCGGTCGCATCAACTAAGTGCACGACCGTGGTCGGTTCGTCCAAGATGTAGAGGGTACTGCCCGTGTCGCGTTTGCTCGGTTCCTTCTAAAAGAAGCCGGCTAAAACACAATTACGGAAATCCTACGGCCTTTATGCCTCACCTCTTCCCGGGCGCCTATCCGGTCAACGTCCTGGATATTGCTTCGCCGGAAGAGGATGAGGTATCCGTGATCCAAACCGAGTCTTTCCAGGTAGCCGGCTAACTGCTCCTTGCCTTCAGCCAGGGCGTTTTTGTGATGTAGCTTCAACTCGACGGCAAATTCTTCGCCTCCGAAGCGGATGTGCAAATCCATCCGGTCCAAGCCCACCGCGTACTCGCGTTCGATACTGCCGCCGCCGTTGACGACGCGGTGCAACCAGGCCAGGAAGACCAGATGATGCGCGGCTTCGGTATAGGTCTTGCGCCTGGTGATCAGTTCGTGGTGGCGCCGGTAGAAGACCACCAGTTCGGCCAACAGTTTCTCCAGGTCCAGTTTGCCCTCCGGCGTCACATAGTTTCCCGGATCCTGGCCGATCTGGTCTTCCATGACCGAGGTCAATTCTCGCGGGACGACTTCCCGGTAGATGGGATTGGCTATCTCCCAACCCAGGCGGCCCTTGCGGATCAGTCCCAGATCCAGCACATATTGTCGATCGTCACTGGTAATTTCGCCTGTACCCGGTCCCTGGCCGCTGAGCAAGATATCCTGGATGACTCGGGCAACCCGAGGTTCCGTCAGTTTATCCGCGAGTTGGTCCAAATGCACGTCGCGACGGCGGATCAGGCGTTCTACGGCCGCATCTACATGGGCCGCGGTAACGGTTTTACCCTCGGCCGCCGGCGGATCTTCAAAACACAATTCGCGGCCCAATGCATTGACCAGCCAGGGCTGACCGTCGGTAACATGGAAGGCGCGGTCCACGGCCGCATCTTCGAATTCCTGACCGGTTTCCCGGGTATGCTGCCCGTACAAGGCGGCAACGTGCTCCCGGGCGAAGTTTTCCAACACCAACGACTTTTCCTTGATGTTGAAAGCCGAACCGCCCACGATATGGCGCTGTTCCTTTTCTGAAAATATGCGGTAATCGCGGATATCGCGCACACCGATCAGGCAGACCGACAAGGGGAAACTTTCGGGCCGGTCGTTATAACCCGCTCGTAACTGGCGCAGCACGGAGAGCAAGCCGTCACCGATCAAAGCGTCGATTTCGTCGATGAACAAAACCAGCGGTCGATCCAGGTCCAGACACCAATGCGTCAGAAACTCTCTGATACCGTTGCCCGGTTCCTGCACCTGCAAATGTTCCGCTCGCGGCCGCCGGTTCTCGGGTAGGCCAAGGCGGGCCGCAATGTTCATCTCGCTGAGGATGACCTTGTTGACCTTCTCGGCATCGTTTCGAAAGCTCTGGGCGGCCTCGATGTTGACATACAGCGCGGCATAGCGGCCCTCGGCGGTCAGGTGTCGCGCAAAGGCGCGCATCATGGTGGTTTTACCGGTTTGACGAGGGGCGTGCAGGATGAAATAGCGCTTGTTGTCTACCAGACCCAGGAGTTTTTGGCGCTCGAAACGCATCCAGGGCTCTATCATGTAATGATCTCGGGCAATGCAAGGCCCGGAGGTGTTGAAGAATTTGGCCAATCCGCGCTCCTGATCCATTGGTTGCGCAACTCCCAGTCATCGTAACATGTCAGGCAGCATGTTGGTTCAGGAACTCTCTTGCGATACAAATCGTTTCGGGTGCGGTTACTCGACCCGGCGGGTTATCGGCTTCAATGAAAAAACCCTGAAAACAAAGGGGAAGAGAGGTCACGGAGGGAACAGAGAAAAGAATGAGTCTGGTGAGATCAAAAACCCTCTGTGCCCTCCGTACCCTCTCTTCCTAAATCTTCATGCGCGGGCCGCGGGCTTGGAAACCTCAAGCCTTGGCCAGGGCTTCTTCCGGGAATAGGAAGGGTTTGAGGAAGCGGCCCGTGTGCGAATCCGGATTCTGGGCGACCTCTTCCGGCGTGCCCTGGGTGACTACGGTACCGCCCGCGTCGCCGCCTTCCGGTCCCATGTCGATGATGTAGTCCGAACACCGGATCACGTCCAGGTTGTGCTCGATGATCAAGATGGTGTTGCCGTGTTCCGTCAGGCGGTGAATGACCGCCAGCAGCTTCTTCACATCGGCGAAGTGCAGGCCCGTGGTCGGTTCGTCCAAGATGTAGAGGGTGCTGCCCGTATCGCGTTTGCTCAGTTCCTTGGATAGTTTCACCCGTTGCGCCTCGCCGCCGGAAAGCGTAGTCGCCGCCTGGCCCAGTCGGATATAGGAAAGTCCCACGTCCATCAGGGTTTGCAGCTTGTTGCGCACCGAGGGCACGTGTTCGAAGAACATCCAGGCTTCTTCCACCGTCATTTCCAGCACGTCGTTGATGGCCTTGCCGCGATAGTGGATCTCCAGGGTCTCGCGGTTGTAGCGCTTGCCTTTGCATTGCTCGCAGGTGACGTAGACATCGGGCAGGAAGTGCATTTCGATCTTGATCATGCCGCCACCCTCGCAGACCTCGCAACGGCCGCCCTTCACGTTGAAGCTGAAGCGGCCCGGCTTATAACCCCGGGCTCGCGATTCCGGCGTGGCCGCGAACAAGTCACGCAACGGGCCGAACAATCCTACATAGGTGGCCGGGTTGGAGCGGGGTGTACGGCCGATGGGCGACTGGTCGATTTCGATGATCTTGTCGAAGCGTTCCAGGCCCTTGATGCGGTCGTGTTTGCCCGGTTTGGTGCTGGAACCGTTGATCTGTTTCTGGGCGGCCTTCGACAGGATCTCGTGGATCAGCGTGGATTTCCCGGAGCCGGAGACGCCGGTAACGCAGGTGAAGACACCGGTGGGAACCTTAACGTCGATATTCTTGAGGTTGTTCTGGCGCGCGCCGAGGATCTGCACCATGTTCGCTTTCCTGAATTTGCGGCGCTTGCCCGGGGTCTCGATGGTTTCGGCGCCGTGGAGGAATTTTCCGGTCAGCGACTCCTGACAATGCTCGATTTCCTCCGGCGGACCCGCGAAGATGATTTCGCCGCCGTGCTCGCCCGCACCCGGGCCGATATCGATCAGGAAATCGGCTTCCTCGATGGTCTCCTGGTCGTGCTCCACCACGATGACCGTGTTGCCCAGGTCGCGCATGTTCTTCAAGGTGTTCAGCAGCTTGCGGTTGTCGCGTTGATGGAGGCCGATGCTGGGTTCGTCCAATACATATAATACGCCCATCAACTTACTGCCGATTTGGGTGGCCAGGCGGATGCGCTGACTCTCGCCGCCGGAAAGGGTGCCCGCGCTGCGGTTGAGGGTGAGGTAACCCAAGCCTACGTCGTTGAGGAACTTCAGGCGCTCGACCACTTCCTTCAAAATCTTGTCGGCAATCAGGGCGTCGTTGCCTACCAGGGGCATGGCGTCGAAGGCTTCATAGGCAGCCTCCACCGAAAGCGCCGTGTACTGGGAGATGTTGCGGTCCTGAATACGCACGGCCAGGGGCATGGGCTTCAAACGATCTCCGCTGCATTTGTCGCAGATGTTCAGCGCCATGTATTTCTGGAGGTCCTCGCGCACCTTGGCCGAACCGGTTTCGCGATAGCGCCGCTGCAGGTTGGGAATAACGCCTTCGAAGCGGGTTTGGAATTCGTATTTGTTTTTGTTCTTTTCGAAGATGTAGGTCATCTCGAAGTCGTCGCCCAGGAGCAACTTGTCCTTGAAGCGCTGGTCCAGTTCCTGGAAGGGCGTGCGCACGCTGAAGCCGTAGAAGCGGCCCATCTGTCGAATCTGGCTGTTATGCCAACTGGTGGGATCGGTGCCGAAGGGTTCCAAAGCGCCCCTGGCCACGGACAGCGTGGGGTTGGGCACCACCAGGGCCGCGTCGAAAACCCGGCTCTCGCCCAGGCCGTCACAGGTGGGGCAGGCGCCATGCGGCGAGTTGAACGAGAAGTCGCGGGGCTGGAGTTCGGGGAAGGACAGGTCGCAATCCAGGCAAACCAGGTCCTCGCTCATATAAACCGGTTCCATGTCGTTGTTGCGCGGGAAATCCAGCTTCAGCATGCCCTCGCCCAGGTTCATGGCCGTTTCCACGCTGTCGGCGATGCGGTCGCGCTTTTCGGGATTGACCTTGATGCGGTCGATGATCACCTCGATGGTATGCTTGTACTTCTTGTCCAGTTCCGGCGCTTCGTCCAGGCGGATCTGTTCGCCGTCCACAATGGCCCGTGAGTAACCGCGAGATTTCAATTCCTTGAACAGTTTCTTGTACTCGCCCTTGCGATCGCGCACCACCGGCGACAGGATTTGCAGGGCCGTGCCCTCCGGGTACTTCATGATGGTTTCCACGATCTGGGTGGAGGACTGGCCGGCGATGGGTTTGTCACATTGGGGACAGTGGGGTTTGCCCACGCGGGCGAACAGCAGGCGCAGGTAATCGTAGATTTCGGTGACCGTTGCGACCGTGGAGCGGGGGTTGCGGCTGGTGGTCTTCTGCTCGATGGAGATGGCCGGCGACAGGCCTTCGATAGACTCCACGTCGGGCTTGTCCATCTGGTCCAGGAACTGGCGGGCGTAGGACGACAGCGATTCCACGTAACGGCGCTGGCCCTCGGCGTAAATGGTGTCAAAAGCCAGGGATGATTTCCCGGACCCGGATACCCCGGTAAATACCACGAGTTTGTTGCGAGGAAGGCTCACGTCGACGTTCTTGAGATTGTGCTCTTTGGCGCCTTTCACGTGCAAGAAGGGCTGGCTCATGATGGGTTCTCCGATCCATAGATACAAAGGGGCCCGCGGACCCCGGTCGGTGCATGGGCGATCAGGGCCGCCGCATCACGCGGTGGCCACCGCCTCCGTTTCCAATTCGCGGGAATAATCGCAATCCTTGTTGCCGCAATAAGTAATCGGGTTCTTTTTGCGCGGCTTGTCGTACAAGGTGGGTGCCTTGCACTCGGGACAGGTTTCGCCGTTGGGTTTGTCCCACGAAATGAAATCGCATTTGGGATAACCCGTGCAACTGTAGAAGATCTTTCCCTTTTTCGATTTGCGTTGCTGAATCTCGCCGGTGCAGTCTTCCCTGGGACATTTCACCCCGATGGTTTCCTTGTGAATGTAGCGGCAGTCGGGATAATTGGAGCAGGCGATGAAGTCGCCGTAGCGGCCGCGTTTGTGAATCAGTTCACCGCCGCATTCCGGGCACGGCTCGGTAATGGCCGGCAGGGGTTCCTCCTCCTGGCCGATCATGGCCCGCAGCACCGGAATCTGGGTGTCCTCCAGTTTGAGGTCCTTGATCTTTTTGGCCCCCGTGCAGTCCGGGTAGCCGGAGCAGGAGAGGAACTGGCCGTACTTGCCCGACTTGATCACCAGCTTGCGTTCGCCGCACTCCTCGCAGGTGAGATCGGTTTCCAGGCCGTCCCGTTTCATATTGGGCATCTTGTCCTCGGCCTCGTCCAACTCGGTGCGGAAACCGGTGTAGAACTCGCCCAGTAATTCGCGCCAGGTGCGGCCGCCTTCTTCGACCTCGTCCAGCAGGTCTTCCATCTTGGCCGTGTACTTGATATCCATCAGATCGGGAAACGATTTGGTTAACAAATCGGTAACCACCATGCCCAGTTCGCTGGGGTGGAAGCGATTGTCGCGCTTTTCCACGTAATCGCGGTTCTGGATGGTGGACAGAATGGTAGCGTAGGTGGAGGGACGACCGATTCCGTTTTCCTCCAACGCTTTCACCAGGGAGGCTTCCGAGTAGCGGGCGGGAGGCTTGGTGAAGTTCTGGCGCGCTTCCAGTTCGTGTACCTTCAGGGTTTCGCCCTCGTCCAACTTGGGCAGGTCGGCCTTGTCGCCTTCCTCCTCCTTGGGCGCCGAGGATTTCTCCACGTAGACGACCGAGAAGCCGGGGAAGGTTGTCACCAGGCCCTTGGCTTCGAATTCGCCCGGACCGGCCTCGATGGTGAGCACGGTTTCATCCATTTTCTTGGCGGTCATTTGAGAGGCTACGAAACGGCGCCAGATCAGGGTGTACAGGCGCAGTTCGTCCTTGTCCAGGAATTTGGCGATGTCGTCGGGCTCGTAGTTGACATTGGTGGGACGAATGGCCTCGTGGCCGTCTTGCGCGCCTGACTTCTGCTTGATGCGACGGGGTTCGGCGGGCAGGTAATCGGCGTCGAATTTTTGGCCGATGTAATCGCGAACCTGGTTTATGGCCTCATCGCTGACCCGGGTGGAGTCGGTACGCATGTAGGTGATCAAGCCGACGGGTTCGCCCTCGATCTCGATGCCCTCGTACAATTTCTGGGCAATCATCATGGTCTTCTTGACGCTGAAACTGAGGGCGCGCGAGGCGTCCTGTTGCAGCTTGGACGTGGTGAAGGGCGCGGCGGGGTTCTGGCGGCGGGCCTTGCGTTTGATGGACGCCACGGAGAACGTCGAATGCTTCAGCGTGGTTTCTACTTCACGCGCCAGTTTCTCATTGTCGATGGTGGCCTTCGCCGGTTTATTGCCCTGGCGAATGTTTTCGCCCTGCCAGCGCATGAGCCGGGTACGGAAGGCCGGTTTCTCCGAACCTTCCACTTGAGCGTAAAAGGCCCAGTATTCTTCCTTGTCGAAATTGATGATTTCGTATTCGCGTTCGGCAATCATGCGCAGGGCCACGGACTGAACGCGTCCGGCCGAAATGCCGCGCTTGACCTTCTTCCAAAGGACGGGGCTGATGAGGTAACCCACCAGGCGGTCCAGAATGCGGCGCGCCTGTTGGGCGTCCACGCGCTTCATGTCCGTTTCCTTGGGATGGGAGACGGCGTTCTGGACGGCAGACTTGGTGATCTCGTTGAACATCACCCGATAGGTGGGCTTGTCCTTGGGAATCACCGCTTCCTGCAGGTGATAGCAAATGGCCTCGCCCTCGCGGTCAGGGTCAGGAGCCAGGTAGACCTTATCTGCCTTCTTCGCCTCCGAGGACAATTCGGAGATCACTTTGCGCTTTGAAGGCATGATGGTGTAATTGGGCGAAAAGTCGTCTTCCAAGTCAACGCCGAGCTTGTTGGTCGGTAAATCGCGAATGTGTCCCATCGAGGCCAGGACCTTAAAATCATCACCAAGGTACTTGTTGATCGTCTTGGCTTTGGCCGGCGACTCGACGATAACCAGTGACTTTCCCATAATGCGCTCCTGTGTACCACCTGACGTTTTATATATGCGCCGGCGGGCTCGTATTCAAGGATTTTTTTGAGCTGCCCTTGAAACTCCTGTACACGAATCAGTTACCATAAGGCAAAAAAACGTTTGGTGCAAGTGAGAACCCCGAGGTCTTTCTCCGGTCAAAGTGTAAGTGGATTGCGTAGATAGAGTTGACCGGGTCGTTGTTCAATAAGATTCCTCGTTTCCAAATCGGTGAGGCCTGCCTGGACCGTCATGATGTCCAAGCCAAGGTCGGCAACCAATAAATCTAGAGGCAATGGCTCGAAGGCGTCAAGCTTTTCGTAAATTTTTTGGGAAACGGGGTCTTGGATTTCCACTTCCAGACGGGCCTTGTGTTCCACGGCCAGACCCAGAAGCGGCGTCAAATGTTCTAACAGAGATGCCACGGATTCAAGCAGTTGCGCCTCGCCCCGGGCAATCAGCCCGTTGGTTCCCGCGGAACCGCTTTGGTTGATGGGGCCGGGTACGGCAAAAAGTTCGCGGCCCTGGTCCAGCGCATGGCGTGCCGTTACCAACGAGCCGGAACGCTCTTGCGCTTCCACCACCACGGTGGCGTGGGCCAGGCCGCTGATGATGCGATTGCGGATGGGAAAGTGAAACGGTCGGGGCGGCGTATCGGGCGGCAGTTCGCTGATCACGGCGCCGCCGCCGAAGACGATGTCCCGAGCCAGGTTGCGGTTCTCGGGCGGATAGATGGCGTCGATGCCGGTGCCCAGTACGGCCACGGTGCGGCCCTTTACCTCCACCACGGCGGCATGGGCGCGGGCGTCGATCCCCCGGGCCAGGCCGGAGACCACCACAAAACCCAGGCGGGCCAACTCCCCGGCCAGTTGGTAGGCGGTTTGTCGACCGTAATCGGAAGTCTTGCGCGAGCCCACCATGGCCACGGCGGGCCGGTGCAGGGCCTGCAGCTCGCCGCTGTAGAAGAGCAGCAGGGGCGGGTCGGCAATGGCTTTCAGCATGAAGGGATAGTCGTCCCCCAGCAGCGTGATGTAGCGGATGTGCTTTGCCTTCAATTCCCGGGCAAGAGCCTCGCCGCGCGCCGCCGCGCCCGGCTCGACCAGTTCCGCCACAATGTCTTCCGGTTCCAACTCCGGCATGGCCAGGCGGGCCTTCTGGTAGCGGCGATTCAGCTTGAAGGGTCCGATTTCGCCGCAGACGGCAGCCAGTAAACTGTATTCAAGCGATTCCCTATCCATGGGTGCAACCATAGACAAGCCGGGCGCGGGCGTCAAGTGGGGAAACGTGAATCTTTATTTCCGGTTTTGGCGCTCCAATTTTTTTAGGGCTCTTTTGAGATAACTCTCGACTATTGGTCTGACGGTGAATTTCTTGCCCTCCGTCTCCTTTAGCGCCGTCCGGTACAGTTCTACCGCCTTTTCCAGGCCTTTGTTTTCTTCGAAGTACTCGCCTAAAGTCACTCGTGTGGTTGCAATTTCATCAGCCGGCCGATTGGTCGCGATCCTACCTTCCAGCGTGTCTCTCAAAATAGAGCGGGCTCTCTCAGGGTCAGGCTTCAGCAAACTGTTACCCAGATTGTGCGCGATTCTCAACGACTCCTCATGCTCGGGCTCCCCCCGTTCATGAATCTCGTTATATAAATCTTCCAGCAAAGGCAACCTGTTTTTTAGTTTCCAAGCCACTAACTGATTAAGCGCTTTGGCTCTGATCTCGATCAAGCGGCCGTCCGGGTCTTCTACCTCGATGATCATTTTCAATAGGTCCCAAGCTTCTTTGCTATTCCCTAAAGCCTTGTAGGCCCGCGCAAGACCAAACGCCGATCGAAGAGTCCGGTCATGGGTCCGGCCCAGAATGATTTGACGCCAATCATAGGTTTCCTCCAAGTATTTGAACGCCTTTTCTATCATTTCGGTGTCTTCTTGTTTCCGGCCTTTATCCAATAAGAAATTACCGAGGTTGCTACGAGTTGCCAGGGCTTCAGGGTGATACTTGGTGAGCAGATTCTCTTGGGAAGTCAGGACGGTCCGATACAGAGCTTCTGCTTCTTCCTGGAAAAAGGGCCTTACGTCATCATCGAGCTTCAGGTTTTCAAGTGCCGCGGCCAACCCGCCCAAAGAAAGCAAAATATGGCGTTTTTCGATATCATTGTTCTCGAGTTGGACCCGTAACGCGTTTTCGAACTCGATTAGCGCTTCGTGATGGTTGCCGCCGGCATTCAAGGCGATGGCCGTCCCGGCAATGATTTCGTGATCGATGTCGCCCGGCAGGGTTGCTTGTTGGTCGGCAATCTCATTCAGGAGATTCAATGCTTGGGTGCTACAACCCAAGCGTCGCAAGACCCTGGCCAGGTTGAGTCGGATTTCGAATCCAACGGGACTCTCCGCTTCCAAATGCTTCCGGCGCAAAAGATCGGCTTGCTCCAAATGCTTTCGGGCACTGGGATAATCGCCCAGGGCCAGTAGGGTTTTTCCAAACGCTAATAAAATGTCTATCTCATCAGATGGATTGAACTGATAGCTCTTGGACAAATCAAAGTATTTCTCTTCCGATATCTTTTGCATTTCGAGACCACGCTGAAGGTAACGAGGGTTGGCAGCGTTCGTCGATATTTCGATAATTTGTTTCACATCTTCAGCGGCTTTCTCTGCCTCCCACCTTGCGCGTTGATCCCGTTCAAAAGCCACAAAAGACACCACGGCAATCACAAGAACCGCATAAGTCGCCAGGCGGTGGCGCGCATGTATCTTCCTCAATCGATAGAACCACCCGCCGTTCCGGGCCGAAACGGGACGCACGGACAGGTAATCGTCGATATCCGCCGTCAACTGGGCCACGCCGCTGTATCTGGCTTCCGGGTCGGCCGCCATGGCTTTTTGGACGATGCTGTCCAAGTCCCCGCGCAAGCGCGGCGCAACGGGTGAGCGGCGCTCGCTGGGTTTCGGCGGGCGGTATTTCATAATGAAGGCGCGGGCTTCTTCCGGGCTCTTGCCCCTTAACAAGGCCTCGTCCACCGGGTGGCCGCCCGCCAGAATCTCGTACAAAACCACGCCCAGGCTGTAGACATCGCCGCGCACATCCGAGAACTCGCGGCCCTCGCGCAATTGCTCCGGGCTCATATAGGCCGGGGTGCCCATGGCGCCCGTGTCGTCGTCCTGCTCACCCGAAAGGCTGGCCGCAATGCCGAAGTCGATGATCTTGGGCACCGGCTTGCCGTTCTCTTCCGTCACCAGGATATTGGACGGTTTCAGGTCGCGGTGCACCACCGCCTGCTGGTGCGCGTGCAGCACTCCGGCGCAGATTTCCTGAAAAAGGTTGAGCCTTTCCTTCAGGCTCAGTTTCCGCTTCTTGCAAAACCGGTCCAGCGGCACGCCCTCGATCAGTTCCATGGTGAAGAAGGGATGACCGTGCGCCGTCACGCCCGCCTCGTAGATGCGCGCAATGTAGTGGTGGTTCATACGGGCTAGGATGCGGTATTCCCAACGGAAACGCTCGGAAAAAGAGGGCGTGGCGCGGGACGGCCGGATGATCTTCAGCGCCACCTCGCGGTCCGGTTCATCCTGGCGCGCCTTGTAGACCGCACCCATGCCGCCCTCGCCGATTTTGGACAGCAGGGTGTAAGCGCCGATGCGATCGCCGGGCCGGCCCTCCGGGGCATGAGCCGCCGCGCGTTTTTCAAGTTCGGCCTTCAGGCGCGCGCCGGTTTCCCCGTCGATTTGGGTGATCATTTCCAGAAAGTCGGTGCGCCTCTCGGCGTCCATCCCCAGGGTTTCCATTATCAATTGTTCGAAACGATCGGACATGCGGGCTCCCCGTGGTCGGGCCTCAACCGGCCTCGCATTTTTTATTGCGGTCGTACTCGACGCCCCAGGCGCACATGGCGGCCAGGACCGGTTCCAAACTACGACCCAGTTCGGTCAGGTCGTATTCCACGCGCGGCGGGATCTCGGGGAAAACCCGACGGGATACCAGGCCGTCCGCTTCCAACTCCCTCAACTGTTGGGTCAGTACCTTCTGAGTGGTCAGCGGCATGACGCGTTTCAATTCACCGAAGCGCTTTTTTCCCTCGCGCAGGTGATAAAGAATAACGGTTTTCCATTTACCGCCGATAACTTCCAATGTAGATTCTACCGGGCAATAGCTCGTTTGTTTCACGCCTTTTCCCTCGATCTGCCTTTCTCCATTAGTTTCCTTTTGGTAACTACCGCACTTTACGGTACCTACTTGCCAATCTGGTCAACAGTATCTATCTTTGAGGGGAAAGAATCAAGGAGAGGTGGCAATGACCGACCAATCAGAAGAAAGACACGAAGTTGACAATTACCCATTACTCACCCTGAAAAACGTCGTTGTCTTTCCAGGCACCGTAAAACCCCTCTTGTTCAGTTCACCGCATTCCCTGGCCGCGTTGCGCGAAACCGCAACCCACGGCGGCCGGGTCTTCGTGGTGACCATGAAGGTGACGGATCCTGAAGAATTGACCCAAGAGGAACTGCACGAGGTAGGCACCATCGGCAAGATGGTCAAACTGCAACAACTGCCTAACGGGGCGATCCAAGCCCTGTTCGAGGCCCAGGAACGCGGCGGCCTGTTGAGCGCGGATTTCGAGGGTTCTTTTTTCACGGCCAAGGTGAAGACCCTGGAATCCCGCGAATCCGCCGATGTGGAACTGCCGCAGTTGGTGGAAGCCCTCAAGTCGGAATTCTTCCGACACCTGGACCTGGACGAGAACCCCGCGCCTTTCCAGTGGAACCTGGACCTGAACACCAAAAACATCCCCGCCGGCGAGTTTGCCGACGCGGTGGCCCCGCTGCTCAAATCCACCCTGGAGGAAAAACAGGAGGTATTGAGCACCCTGGACACCCGCGAGCGTGTGGAACTGGTTTATCGCCTGCTGCTGAAGGAAGTGCGCCAGAAGGAATTCGAGCACAACCTGAAGTCGCGCATCGAAGAGCAGATGGCCAAACGCCAGCGCGAGTACTACCTCCACGAAAAGATGAAGGCCATTCAGGACGAAATGGGCGAGAGCGACCTGTCGGAAGCCGAAGAACTGCGCGTGAAGGTGGAAGAATCGGGCATGCCCGACAACGTCAAGGAAATCGCCCTCAAGGAACTGAAGAAACTGCGCCTGATGGGCAACAACAGCCACGAGGCCACGCCGGTCCGCAACTACGTCGACTGGCTGGTATCCGTGCCCTGGCGCGCCAAGACCACGGACGACCTGTCGGTAACCCACGCGCAGGACGTGCTGGACGAGGAACACTTCGGCCTGGAGAAACCCAAGGAACGCATCATCGAGTACATCGCGGTCACCAACGCGGTGGGCAAGTTGAAAGGACCCATTATCTGCTTCTCGGGACCCCCGGGCGTGGGTAAAACCTCGCTGGCCAAGTCGATCGCCCACGCGCTCAACCGCAAGTTCGCCCGCATTGCCCTGGGCGGTGTGCGCGACGAGGCCGAGATTCGCGGACACAGGCGCACCTACATCGGCGCCCTGCCCGGCAAGATCATCCAAACCATGAAGAAGGTGGGCACCTCCAACCCGGTCGTCCTGCTGGACGAGATCGACAAGATCAGCCAACACTATACCGGCGGCCCCACGGCGGCCATGCTGGAAGTGCTGGACCCGGAACAGAACCACACCTTCATGGACCACTACATGGAAGTGGAATACGACCTGAGCAAGGTGCTCTTCATCTGCACCGCCAACGATATCGGCCAGATCCCGCTGCCGTTGCGCGACCGCATGGAGATCATCGAACTGAGCGGTTATACCGAACTGGAGAAGGTGCAGATTGCCCGCCGCTACCTGATTCCCAAACAGAAGAAGGAAAACGGCCTGCAACCCGAAGACCTCAAAATGTCGGATCACCAGGTGCTGGAAACCATTCGCGGCTACACCCGCGAGGCCGGTGTCCGCAATCTGGAGCGCACCATCTCCAAGATCTGCCGCAAGGCGGTTACCGAACGGCTGAAGACCGAACGCACGAAACCCATCCACTTCGACAAACGCAAGATGCACCGCTACCTGGGCCCGCCCCGCTTCCTGCACAACAAGGTGGAGAACACCAACGAGGTGGGCACCGTCACGGGCCTGGCCTGGACCTCGGTCGGCGGCGAAACCCTGACCATCGAGGTTACGGCCATGAAGGGCACGGGCAAGGTGCTGCTGACCGGCACCCTGGGCGACGTCATGAAAGAGTCGGCGCAAGCGGCGATCAGCTACGTCCGCACCCACGCCAACCACCTGGGCATCTACTCCAAAGCCTTCCGCGAGCACGATATCCACATCCACGTTCCGGCAGGCGGTACGCCCAAGGACGGCCCCTCGGCAGGCATCGCCCTGACCGGCGCCATCGTCTCGGCGTTCACCGGTATTCCGGTCAACTGGAATGTAGCCCTGACCGGCGAGGTGACGCTGCTGGGCAAGGTACTGGCCATCGGCGGCCTGAAGGAGAAACTGCTGGCGGCCAAACGGGCCGACATGGAAACCGTCTTCATTCCATTGGAAAACAAAAAGGACCTGTCGGAGATCCCGGTGGAAATCACCAAGGGCCTGGAAATCCGACCCATCGAAAAGGTGGAAGACATCTTCCCGATCCTGTTGGCGCGCATGCCCATCCCGGTCAGCGACGCCGACCTGCCGCCGGAACCCAGAAAGGACGAACACCACGAAACCACACCGGTGGTCGGCACAACGGTCATCACCAACGCAGAACCGGCCACGAGCAAGGAAGCTTGACGCCTAAAACCGAAGCATGAACCAAAACCAACAACGCCCGGGACCGAATCCCGGGCGTTTACCTTAAAGCCGCTCCAATTTGGGGGCGGTTTTTTGTTTTGCGCCTTATGAGCGAGCCGGCCGGCAAATGAGATCTAGAAACTATGAATATGGTGCGGCTTTGTCTTGCCATAGGAGAATAAAAAGTTACCGCGCCGGCTTTCCATGCCTCTACAGGCGGCCATACGCTTTAAGTAGGCGGCAACTTCCTCATTGCCTCGTATGGCAAAGCCCTCGATGTTGTAGGTCTCCATGAAGTTTTGAATTTCGCCGTCTCCGACCTCTTCTTCAAAGACACACAGGACTGCCCTGTCCTGAAAGGTTCGCAATTCGTTCCCTGACGGGCACACGGTGCAGAGGTTTCCGCCGTACAGGTATACTACCTCCCGAGTCTGCTGATCCGCCATGCCCGCCCGAATGATTTCCGGTGTCTCCGTTAATTGGAAACGCAAGCATGGCCATTGGTCTACAATGAGGTAACCGCCGACGAGAAGACATCCCAGGAAAAAATACTGTTGCGGTTTGCTCATGGCGTCAACATAACCAGTTGGATATCGTCTTTGCGGGTATCCATGACCGTGTAGATTCGCCGGTCCTTGCCGGAACCCGTAACGGCCAGGGCAAATGCGAACTCGCCTTGCACCATTGTGAAGGTGAGACGTTCTTCCAGGGTGAAATCCTTCGTGTCGAAGACCAGGATATGCTTATCGGGAGAAGCCAGGGTCTCCTCGTAATTGACCCAACGTAGGATGTAGATTTTTCCATTATGTAAATAGGCATCCCGGAACTGTTGGTACTCGATAAAACCTTCCGAAGCCTCCAATCGGGCCGGTTCGGCCAGGTACTCCTTGTTTTTGTCCAGGATGTATCGACCGTGAGGGCCGAAATCATCGGATGCATCGCGCTCCAATACTATATTTCCCTCCAAGTCCAACTTGAAGAAACGGCCCGTGGTGATGCTCAGATAGTAGAGATATTTCCCGTCTGTTTCCAATTGACCGCTGTAGAAATATTGCTCGTTGGTTGCCAATTGCCGATATTCTCCGCTCGCACTGGTTACATCCAAGAACTTGTTGAGGAAACTTCCGCTCCTGGCTCCGTCCGGTGAATAAATATCGATCAAGTGTTCCCGGTTCGGCTCGGCCGTTACGAAAAACAGTCGGTCGTTTGCCCAGGCAGCCGAGATCCACGGGGTAAACACTCGGAATCGTTTTTCAAAGCCGCCCCGCGCATCGAAAAGGGAAAAACCCCGGCTTTCCTTGACGGCAAAACCGTTCTCAGCGCGATTAATCAACTGAACCGGCTGCCACAACTCACCCGGCCCTTCGCCTTTTGCGGCGAGTGTGCCGATGAATTCTGTTTTGGGGGAAAGCCGAAGCTTGTACAGGCGATGTTTTCTGTTTTCCAGAACGTAAAGGAAATCGCCCATGGCCATAAGGTCACGACAAAACTCGAAATAAAATTCATCGTTGGGAAATGAGACCACTTGACGCTGTAGCCGCCCTTCAGCCGGCACACCGAACCACAGCGCGCCTACGATGAGTAAGAGCAAGGGAACACCTCGTCGTCGTTTCGATGGATCGATCACTTCATGGGTTTGGGGTAGCTGCAGGTAATTGTTCGTGGTGATCCGTCAGCCAGGATGCATTTCATTTTGCACTCCATGGCATAGTCCAGAGTGCCGCAACCACCCTCGGTGCATTGCGTATAATTGTCCTTGCAGGCTGTACCGCCGGCGGTGATCCACAAACCTAAACCCAAGACACCGACAGCGACGATCTTGAAGATGAGCGCTTTCATAGTTGATCTCCGAATTTTATTGAATGCAAGAATATAATATCTCAACACTGTTTGACTTTCAAGTGATCTATACAAGTTGTGTCGAGGAGGAGCAATCATGGCAATTTGGAAAGGCGTCCTGGCTGCCGCGATGACCGTGGGGCTTTGGGGTGGAGAGACGCCTCCGAGCGAACCCGTCACAGACGGTATCAACGGCGCGCATCTGCGGGTGGCGCGGCCCACCGATAACCTGGCTCCGGTGATTCGCTTCTATCGGGACGGCTTGGGATTTTCCGTCATCGGCAGCTTTGAGGACCACGAGGGTTTCGACGGCGTGATGTTGGGTCATAAGGGCATGGGCTACCATCTGGAGTTCACCCGTCATCGCGGACACAAGGCGGGCAAAGCGCCGACGCAAGACAACCTGCTTGTGTTCTACTTTCGTGACAAAGGGCAATGGGAAACGGCCTTTCAGCGGATGAAAGACCACGGTTACCAGCCGGTCAAGTCCTACAATCCCTACTGGGACAAGTCCGGGAAGACGTTTGAAGATCCCGACGGCTATCGGGTCGTCTTCCAGTATCAGCCTTGATTCCAGGGTACGAGTGAATGTCCGGGCTTCTGCCTCCATGGACCAGTCGGGCATTGATGAGAGGTTCGGTTTTCTCGTCAGGCGGGCTGGCGGGCTCTCGCTCAACACGTTCATTTTCAGGGTCTTTTGATCCCTCCTCGCGCGGCGCTTCCCCTGTTCGAGACTCCTCTTTTTCGGCCTTGACCTCGGTGGAAACGTCTTCCGTTTCCCGGTTGGCGCCCAACTCCTCGCTCTCGACTGCTTCTTCAAGTACCTCTTCAGTCTGCCCACGGAACCGGAAGCCGTAGCTGCGCATGATGCGCCGAATCGTAGGGGCGTCTTTGTCATGCAACAGCACCCGGAAGTTGGCGGCCAGACCGCGTGCGGCCAGTTGGGTCTCTTTGCGCAAATCGACCAGAACATCTTGTGCGTCGCGATAACGGCGGTCGGCTTCCTCGGCATTGCCGCGAAGTTCGGCGAAGGCATCGAGGCTTGCGGCCAGTTCGTCCGCCGACGGGTTGGTCATTGCCGGGAACCCTTTGCTTAGCGCCGTTGCCTCTCCGTCCAACAGCCATCGGCCCAACTGGTACCAGTCATCGTCATAAACCGGCTTGCGCTCATGGGGCATGCGGTAATACTGCAGGACGATTTCTGGTTCACCGTTGCGGCGCACCCGTCGCATCAAGGTCGATCGGAAGTCTCGCACCGTGTGTTTCATGGTTGTCACCACCTTGATGCGCGCGGCAATTTCCTCGGCGCGCCTCGCATGGGCATGCAACTGGGCGATCATGGCCTTTTCAAAAGGCCCGACCAATTCGGCGATCTTTTCGAACCAGGGCTTCACCAACAGGTTCTTGCCCTGCTCTATATCCAACTCGCCGTTGCCCGATGCTCGCTTTAGAAACGAGAGGCACTGTTGATTACTTTTAATAATTACAAGCTTCAGGGTCATGGCTATCCTCCAGGTCGGCGCACCGCCGTTCGCTGCCACCCATTAACCAAAACCCGTGCCAACCTTGCCACACGACCCGGTTGGTTTCAATTAGAGAGAGTCCAACCTGCTTAATCCATGGCGTTTGAGTTTTATGAAAGGCGCTTCCCGAAAACTTCAGCGAGGCCGGGGGAGCCGGTAAAAACCTTGTACGTTTTTACACTTTTTTGGAAAACTTCCAAAAAAGTGTAAAACGTTCACGGTTCCAGCCAAGATGCCGTCGAACCATGTCTTCACGAGTCTGCCTGTAAGGCCCATGGGCATTACATTTGGAACGCTTCACAGCGAATTGTCAAATCATGCCAATCCGGGGCAAACGGCGTAGATATTTTTACACTTTTTTGGAAAAACCTTGTTTCCGAGGATGGTAACCCACACGGCGTCGACAAACCTTATCAACTGAAATGAAATAAGTTATCGATTAAGAAAGCCGAGGCCGGTTTAACCTTCAAAAATCAGCCTGTCAGCGGGAGGCGTACACCGCATCTCCGGCAAACGGCGAGGGCTTGGGCCGACCGGTTTGGTTTTTCCGAAAAACCCGGACTCTCCCGGGCGCCGCCGCGAAAAACACCGAAATCATGTAGGGCGCCCGGGCCACCACCTACTCGCCAGTGAAGAACTATATGGTACCCGGGCTACCTCCGGTTCTTCGGTGAAAAACTGAGAGGTGCCCGGGACACCTCCGGTCCGCCGGTAAAAAACCAATAGGCGCCCGGGCCGCCTGACACATTCCGAAGCGAAACCACGGGGCGGCCGGGCCGCCTATTAAAACCCAATGTGCAAAGGTAGGTAGGCCGAGGAAGCATGAAATTCCAAATCGAGAAAAGGAGCTGTCCCAGCCATGATTTACCCCGAAGGGCGTTATATATTTCCAGCCTCAGGTTGGACGCGATGACCCCGTCATCGCGGCCTACCTGGGGTAATGGGTTTCATATCACCCCAACCCCGAAGGCAGTTGTGTACGTGATTGGCATGGTGTGAATCGGGGGTTATTTCAAATCCATCAATTTTGTTTTTTGCCGCATTGTACACAACCCCCTTCGGGGTAGGACGGAAAAAATGAACCCGTAACCCCAGGTAGGCCGCGATGACGGTGTCATCACGACCAACCTGGGTCTTGTAATACATAATCCCCTCAGGATAGGGTTGAGGCAAGTATTGTTCCCAATGACCTGCCGGCCTTTAACGATCTTCTCCGATGAAGTAGTCGCCTATATTGAAAAAGCACTACGGCATACATTGGAGCGCTGTCATAAAAGAAGTGATTGTTGGTATTGTCCAGCTCACTGAGCAATGATATGATTGGCCTGGAACCAGTCAACACAGTTTCTGCCTTCATGCTTCAGATTCACTCATTAAACAAGGAGGATATCGTGAATACTCTGCCTAAGATCGTTACCGTACTCGTTTTGTTTCTGGCTCTGGCTCTGGGCTCGAGTCAGTTGGCCGTGAAAGCCTTCTCCAGCACCTGTCCGTCAGACCTTTGCTTTGACCTCAAAACATGCGGTATCAGCTTGTTCCCGAGCGGCACCTGTTCGATTAACGGGCAACCAGCCGCTGTCCATCAAACCTCTAACTGCTCCGCTCCCACTTGCTACTTCATCCTCCCTGCCGCCTGTCCCTCAAACCATTGTGATGACCTCAGTTCATGTATCACCAGTCTGTTCCCGAGCAGAACATGTTCGATTAACGGGCAAATCGCCAATGTCTATGAACTCTATAACTGCTCCGCTCCCACTTGCTACAGATAACCCACGGGTAGGCAGTAAATCCCAGGTAGGTCGCGATGACGGGGTCATCACGACCACTAATGGATGGAATCAGACCTTGATGCGGCCAGGATTTACCCCGAAGGGCGTTATGTATTACCAGCCCCAGGTTGGACGCGATGACCCCGTCATCGCGGCCTACCTGGGGTAACGGTTTCACATTACGTCCTACCCCGAAGGCGGTTGTGTACGTGATTGCCATGGGTGAATCGGGGGTGTGTTTTCAATTCCA
The DNA here is from genome assembly GCA_030066195.1 of Acidobacteriota bacterium. GTDB lineage: Bacteria > Acidobacteriota > Holophagae > Acanthopleuribacterales > Acanthopleuribacteraceae > JASJCB01. The sequence continues at coordinate 38,391 of JASJCB010000048.1, read as the reverse complement.
AAGATGTTTTTCTTTGCCGTATTGTACACAACACCCTTCGGGGTAGGCTGGTAAAAAATGAACCCGTAAACCCCAGGTAGGCCGCGATGACGGTGTCATCACGACCAACCTGGGGCTTGTAATACGCAATCCCTCCGGGATAGGAACACGTAACTCCAGGTTATCGTGTCTGCATGGCTTCTATCAGCTCGGCGGTTTGTTCGGCCAGGGGTTCTTCGTTGACCGTGAAGTGATCGCCCGCTACCTCTTGTAGCTGCAGGTTGTCGCAATGGTCTCGCCACCAGGTTTCCATGTGGTCCGGGAACATGGGGTTCGGCTCCGTCGCGCGGATGTAGCCGATCTTGCCGGGGTAGTGTTGCGGTCGGTAGTCTCGTAGGGCCTTGGTGTTGGCCGTGAAAACGGCCAGGGCGTTTCTCACGCCGCTTGCATCGCTTTCGTTTGATAGGCCCGGGGCAGTGGTTTTCAGGAAGGTTTCGATGCGTTCCCCGAGGCTCATGGCTTCCAGTTGCTCAACTCGTTCGGTAAAACGCTTGCTGTCTTGCATTTGAAAAGCCAGGGCGCCTGATTCGGTGAGGAGGCGTTTGTCAACCCGGCCCGCCGGCGGGGTGTCGATCAATATCGGCGGGTGAACGGCCGTGCCCTGGCTTTGCAGTAAACGCGTCATTTCGAAGACCACCGCGCCGCCGAAGGAAGCTCCGGCCAGGCGCGGCGGGCCCTCCGCTTGGACGGTGCGGATCTGTTGCAGGTAGGTTTCGGCCATTTGCGGGATGTCCGTAAGCGGCGTCGTTTTGCCGTCCAGACCCGCCGCCTGGATGCCGTAGACGGGTCGATAGGCGCCCAGTCGTTTGGCCAGGTCCCGGTAGAAGAACACCTGGCCGCCGATCGGGTGGATCAGGAAGATGGGTTCACGGCCCGCAACGCCCTCGGCCAGTAGGATGGGGCCCTCGGCCTCGCCGGTGTCGCCGGCGGCGATCCATTGGGTCAGGCTGCGGATGGTGGGTGCGTTGAGCAGGCTGTGCGGGGTCAATTCGGCCGCCTCGGGTAGTTCGGCCTTCAATTTGCCGACGATTTGAATGGCCAGCAGGGAATCGCCGCCATGGTCGAAAAAGTCCTCGTCCGGTCCCAGCTTGCGGCCCAGGTAGGTTTCCCAGATCGCGCCGATGCGGTCCAGCAGGCTGCCGCCGGATGTCGATGTTTGTTCGGGTTTCTGCTGTTTCTTTGGTTGGGCCTGTAGGTTGCCGACACTTTGCAACCTGTCTTCCAAGTGCTTTGTGGAGACCAGAACCTGAGGCCGTGAATCTCCCGACAGCATGGAGAAGACCGCGCGGCCCTGTCGCCTGGTCAGGCCGTAGTCCAATACCGGTCCCAACTCGGGCGAGCCGGCAGGCGGTTCCGGTGATGCTTGCGGTTGCAGGGTCAAGCGACCGCCCGCCGGGATGCCGTGGACGCCGCTGCCCGCCGTGATGACGCTGCCGGTCAGGTTGCCGTTCAGATCGGCGCCGGTGCGATCGAGGCGGATGAGCAGTTCATCTTGGCCCGGACGCATCGGCCCGGTTGCTTCTGTTGCGGGTTTCGAACTTCGGGTTACTTCCGCTCGGCGCAGGCTGAAACCCTCTACTTCCACCAGCACCTTGCCGGAGGGTTCGAAGACGGTCACATCGTAAGCGGGTTCGTCGGCGCTGCCGATATCGCGGGCATAGCTCATCAACTCTGCCGGCAGCGCGCCGTCCACGGTCAGTTTCGCGTAGGCGAAGGGCAGGACGCCCTGCTTGCGGATGGGAGCCAGGAAACCGGTGGCGGAATCCAAGAGGGCGGGATGGAGGCCGAAACGGGTGACATCGTCGCGCACCTCGTCCGGCAGGCGTTGGTAAGCGATGCCGCGACCATGTCCCTCGCGGACGCGTTGCAGGTTGCGCCAGCGCGGACCGAAGCTGAGGAAACCGCCGGACTTGCCGCGAACAATCTCCCGCGTCGGGCCGCCGCAGCCGGCTTCCAGACTTGCCGGATCGACCGTACCCAGCGGCCGGCCCGGTCCCACCCGACCGCGTGCGTGTTCGGTCCAGTTGTCAGTGTCGATGGGCGCGCTGAAGATGCTGAAGGCGAGAGTTTCCTTCCCAAGCCGGAGGACCACGCGCAGTTCCACGGGGATATCATCGGCGACCGTCATGGGTTTGAGGAAGAAAACATCGCCGATAGTTACCGGACCGTCGCCCGCGTGGTGGTTGTAGGCGGCGCGCGCCAGTTCCAGGTAGGCGGTTCCCGGCAACAGCGCCTTGCCGTCCAGGCGATGCTCGTCGAGTACCCAGTGGTGGCGGGCGTCCAAGATACCGGCAAGAATAAGGCGCTCGCCGTCCGTGTACGCTCGCTTCAGTAAGGGATGATCCGGGTTCTTGAGCCCCTCCTCACGCGCTCTATCCACCGCCTGGCCGATTTCATTCCAGGCATCCCAGTCGATCGCGGTGACACGGGTGTTCGGGCCGAAGGCATCGCTATGTGCAAAGGCATCCAAAAAGGCATTGGCCGCCGCGTGGGCGCTCATGCCGAAACCGCCCAGGATGCCGCTCATGCTGGCGCATAATGCGACCTGTTGCGGGGGATCGTCACGCAGCAACTCGGCCAGGTTCATGGCGCCGTCCAACTTGGGCGCAAACATGGCATCGGTTGCGCCCCGGTTCAGCCGTTGGAAGGTAGCCACGTCCAGCACCCCGGCCGCGTGGATGACGCCGTCGATCTTCCCGAAACGCTCGCGGATTGCCTGAACGGCGGTCGCCATGGCCTCGCGGTCGGCGGCATCGGCCCGATAGACTTGGACTGGAGCCCCCATGCGTTCCAGGTCACGGAGACGGTAGAGGGTTTCGCGCAAATTCGTTTCTTCTTCCCGTGCGCAGGCAGTTTGCCAGGTCCGGTAATGGTCCGTGTCCGGGTGTTCCGGTTGGCGGGCGATCATCAGCACGGAATCCCATTGGCGGCTTTGCTCGGGGTCTTGCGGCCAGGCCTCTACATCGGCGAAACCCACCCCGGTCAATACCCGGGTCCAGTGCGCCGCATCCACCAGGGGCGTGAATTGCCGATCGTCCTCGAAGTACCACCAGCCCTCGGCCAGGCCCCAGATCATGTCGGTCCAGGGTAGCGCCGGGGTGTGTTCGGTGATGCAGATCAGACCGCCGGGCCTCAATAACTTGCGCAGGTGACCGGTGGTTTCGGCCAGGTCGGGCGTCGCGTGGATCACGTTATGGGCCAGCACCAAGTCGTAGGCATAGCAATCGACCGTCTGTTCGTCGGGTTCCCGAGTAATATCCAGCGTGGCGAAGTCCATGAAATCGTAGCCTTGCTCGGCGGCGCGGGCCTCCATGCGGCGCACGAAACTTGTGCCCAGGTCGGTAAAGGTATAGCGCACGTTGCGGCCTTGAAGCGCGGGGGCAACCACCTGGGTCAGACCGCCGTTGCCGCCGCCTACCTCCAGGATGCGCAGGGGCCGATCCTTTGACTGTTGCGCCATGGCTGTCACAAGATCACGAACCTGACGGACCTGGATACGCTTGTAACTGTGCGGCGCGGTGCGGCGTTCGAAGCCGGTCATGAACTCGGGATCACCGTCGGGGTAGAGTACGGAAATCGCGGGGATCTCGCCGCTGAGGGCATCGGAGTAGCGGGCCGCGCAATGCGCCAGCAGTTCCAACTTGCCGGTGAACATGGGATAGCGCTCGATGGTTTCGGCCAGGAGATCGGCGGGAGCGGCGTCGGGTTGGGCGACCACGGTGAGATTGTTTCCTTCCACGCTGATCAAGCCCTGTCGCTGGAGCAAGTTCAGGAAGTAGGTCAGGAACTTGTCGAAGCGCGGGGCCGGCTTCAGGGCGTCGACCAATTGCTGCCGTTGGAAGCGAGCGCCCGGTTGGAAACCCGGCGCGGCTCGCTGTAAGAGATCGAAGACCATACAACCGGCCAGGGACCATAGCGACGCTTCCAGCCCGGGATACGCATGTGCGCCCTTCACGTCCAATTCCGTTCGATATCGCTCCTGGCTTTCCCGAAGCAGGTCGTCAAGTTCGGGAAGAGCCGGTATCGGCTTTATTTGGGGAGCGGCGATCGGTTTGGTTCCGGCCAGGATTTGAGGCCAATCCTCGCGCTTGGGAAAATCGGCGCGGGTGGTCAAAGCGAGGTTGACGGGGCCGGTTTCGGCCAGATGACGCGCCAACTCCATGCCGACGGCGCCCAAACCGCCGGTGATCAGCCAGGTTTGTCCGTCATTTAGGGGTTTGCCCTTCAATTGGTCCGCTTCAACGCGTTCATAGGTTTGCAGGAAGCGCTTGCCGTTGCGAACAGCGGTAACCGGGCCTTCCGTCTCGGTTTGCAGCCAGGGGAGGGGCGACCGGCTCGCGGCCTCGTCCAGGTCCAGGTTGTAACACGTCAGGGCGGGCAGTTCGCGTTTCACCGCGTGCAGCGGACCCATGATTAGGGCTTGTAAGGGCTTGACCGGATCGCTCTCGGCAACCTTGTGCAGGTTACGAGTGAGGATATCCAGTCGGCGGTCCTCGCCGGATTGCCGGCTCAGGGCTCGGGCCAGGTAGGCGATGCTGTAGAAACACAGGTCGCGGGCCGTGTCCGGGTCCGTCACGTCCAGGCTCCAGGCATGCACCAGGCGGCGCGGCATGTCCGAACCCAGGTTTTGCACCAGGCCATGGAAATCTTGCGGGCGGGCGGGGTTGACTTCAAAGCAGCCGTTGCCGCAATCCTTGAAGGCGGGACCGCGCCGCACGGTCAGTACGGTTTGGTTTTCGCGTCGCGCTTCCGTTGCGAATTGCAGGGCCGTGCCGCTGTCGTCCGCGAAGATCAGCCAATGCTTCTCCAGAGACTTGGGCCGGGTTTCTTCCAACTCGCGCCAGGCGGGTTGGTGGAACCAATCCTTCGGCTCGCACGGCTTTCGATCGGTTTCAGTTCGAGGTTTTTCGTTCAGGCCCTTGGGTTCCACCCAATGGCGCTCGTCATCGAACGCGTAGCCGGGAAGCGTGGTGATGCGGCCGGTTCCTTGGATTGCCGTCCAGTTTATGCTCACACCGCGTTGCCACAAGGCGCCGACGGCTTCCATCAGCACCACATCGTCGGCCGCTTTCCGTTTGGGATGGCGCATGGCCGCAACGGCGCCGCGATGGATCAGGTTCTTGTCATGGCGAATGTTTTTGGTGAGCGCACCGGCGGGACCCACTTCCAGCAGCACGGGCTCCAGTTCGGCGCAGAGCCGCGTCACGCCCTGGTGGAAGCGCACCGTGCCCCGCAGGTGACGGACCCAGTAGTCGGGGTCCACGGCCTGTTCGTCGGTAATCCAATCGCCGCTGACATTGGAAAGAAACGGCAGTTTGGGCGGATGGAGTTCGATGTTTTGAAACGCCCGGCGGAACGGTTCCAGCGCCTCCTCGGTCAGATAGCAATGGAAGGCGTGGGATGTGGTCAGGAGACTCGTGGCAACGCCCCCGACCGAAAGCTCCTCGGCAAGGGCATCGATAGCGTCGGGATCGCCGGCCAGAACACAGAGTTCCGGGCCGTTGACGACCGCTAATTCCACCCTGGGCGAGAGATAGGGCTTGACCGCCTCCTCCGAAAGGAACACCGCAAGCATCTTGCCCGGCGGCATTTGTTGCATCAGGCGCCCGCGTTCGCAAACCAGGGTCAGGGCATCTTCCAGGCTGAAGACGCCGGCCAACAAAGCAGCGGTATATTCGCCGATACTGTGACCGATCAGGGCGCGTGGCTGGATGCCACGGTTCATCAGCCAGGTCGCCAGGGCGTATTCAATGACCAGAAGCGCGGGCTGGGCCAGGGCGGTTTGGTGAATGTCGGGCGCGTCATCGATTGAGAAGAGAACGTTGCGGATATCCAAGTCCAGCCGAGGTTCCAGCAAGGCGGCGCAACGATCCACCAGTTCGCGGAAATCCGCTTCGCACTCATACAAATCCCGGCCCATACCCGGGAACTGCGCCCCCTGGCCGGAAAAGAGAAACGCGACCGGCGGTTCCTCGACGCCGGCGGCCAAGGCGTGAGAATTGTCGGTTTGACGCAGGTAGGTTGCCGCTTCGGAGAGGGTCCGCCCTAGGGCGAAGCGTCGGTGGGTGAATTGGGCACGGCCCGTAATCAGCGTATGAGCTGCATCGACGGGGTTCAGTTCAGGACGCGCTTCCAGGAAATCGGCCAGATTCTCGGCCGATCGATTCAACGCCGTCGGCGTTCTTGCGGATAACGGGAAGACACGCGTTCGTTCTTCCCAAGCTCCTCCAGGTTGCTCCGGCGCTTCTTCCACGATCATGTGCACGTTGGTGCCGCCGATGCCGAAAGAACTCACCCCGGCGCGTCTCGGCCTGCCCGGCGTTGCGGGCCAATCCGCGAGTTCCGCGTTCACCCGAAACGGTGTTTCATCGAAGCGGATCTCAGGGTTGGGCGAGTGAAAGTGCAGGCTGGGCGGCATCTGTCGGTTCTCGAGGCTGAGGATGGTCTTGATCAGCCCGCCGATGCCCGCCGCTGCTTCCATATGGCCCAGGTTCGATTTCAGCGAGCCCAATGCGCAGTAACCGTTGCGGTCGGTGAACTCCCGATAAGCCCTGGTCAGCGCGGCGATCTCGATGGGATCACCCATGGGCGTGGCCGTGCCGTGGGTTTCCACGTAATCGATCTCGTCCGCGCCGACCTCGGCAACCGTCAGCGCTTCGGTGATCACCTCCGCCTGGCCGTCCACGGACGGCGCGGTGTAGGTGAGCTTGCGCGCGCCGTCGTTGTTGACGGCCGAGCCCGGGATCACGGCGTGAATGCGGTCGCAATCTTCCAGGGCTTCTTCCAAACGCTTCAACATCACCACGCCGAGACCTTGACCGGGCACCGTACCCCCGGCTTTAGCGTCGAAGGGGCGGCAATGCCCGTCCGGCGCGTAGATGGAGCCCTCGCGGTAGTGATAACCGGCCTTGACGGGCACGGTCACATGCACCCCGCCGGCCAGGGCCATGTCGCATTCGCCCGATAACAGGTTCTGGCAGGCAACGTGTACTGCCGTCAACGAGGTGGAACAGGCGGTTTGTACGTTATAGCTCGGGCCTTGCAGGTTCAGCTTGAAGCTGATGCGCGTGGGCAGAAACTCGCGATCGTTGCCGAACCACAGCGGGAAGTAACCCATGGTTTGCTGTAAGTGAGGGTTACTATCCAGGTTCGCCTTGCGGTACTTATTGGGACCGGCGCCCAAAAAGACGCCGATCGACGCGTCTTGATGCCGGCCCGCGTAGCCGGCGTCCTCCAGCGCGTGCCAGGCGCATTCCATCATCAGCCGTTGTTGCGGGTCCATGATGCTCGCCTCGATGGGCGAGATGCCGAAAAAAGCCGCGTCGAACCGGTCCACATTGTCCAGCACGGCGCGGGCGGGTATGTAGTTGGGTCGGCGTCGTACTTCGCGGCCGATACCGGAGGCGGCCAACTCGGCATCGCTGAAGGTGCGCACACCCTCGACGCCGTTTTTCAGGTTCTGCCAGAAGGCATCGGGACTCTCTGCCCCCGGGAAACGACAGGCCATGCCGATGACGGCGATCGCGTTGTCGTTTGCAGCGGGTTCGTCGGCTTCCAGGTCGTCTCGATCTTCATCCATATACGGGCCTCATTTATTTTTTCGGCGCATGTTGCGGCGCTTGCGCATGCCGTCTCGACGACTAAGACGTTGTTCGGCGCGGTGGGTCACCGTTTGCCGCCCGGTGTCGCCCTCTTGCAGGCTGTCCATATAGCGGGCCAGATCCTGCAAAGAGGGGTGACGGTACAGTTCGACAAGGGGGAACTGAACCCCGAAACGATCTTGCAAGCTTCCATGCACCGCCACCAGATGCAGCGAGTGTCCCCCGAGGTCGAAGAACCCGTCCTGCCTGCCCACGCCGGTGACACCCAATACGCCGGTCCAGATCGCGGCGACTTTGCTTTCCGTTTCGTTGAGCGGGCCGGCGGCGGCGTCGCGGTTGCCGGCCGGCACCAGTTCCGGTTCGGGCAGGGCGTTCCGGTCCAGTTTGCCGTTGGGTGTCATGGGTAATGCCTCCAGGAAGAGATAGGCCACGGGGATCATGTAATGGGGCAGGCTCGCGGCCAGTTGTTTGCGGACCTGAGCGAGGCCCGGTTGCACGGCGCCGGGCTCGCAGACCAGGTAGGCCACCAAACGCGCTTCGCCGTCCAGTTCGCGCAGGATGACCACCGCGCGGTCGATGCCGGGACATTGGGTCAGCAGGGCCTCGACCTCGCCCGGCTCGACGCGGTAACCGCGTAGCTTCAACTGGTGGTCGGCACGGCCGAGGAAGCGGATGTTGCCGTCGGGCAACCAGGCGGCCAGATCGCCGGTGCGGTAGATGCGTTCACCGGGCCTGCCGCCGTGCGGGTCGGGCAGGAAAGCCCCGGCTGTCAATGCCCCCTGGTTCAGGTAACCCAAGGCCAGACCGCTGCCGCCGATGAACAGGTTGCCGGTTACGCCGACGGGTACCGGTTCCAATTGATCGTCGAGTATGGCGATACGGGTGTTGGCGATGGGTTTGCCGATGCTTATGATCCAATCCCGAGTGTTCATATTCCGGGCGCTGCTGGGTTGCCTTGAGTCCTTCGCCCCTTGATCCGCCTCGCCTCGCCCTTGGGGCGATTCTCGGTTTGCATGCACGCAGGATGCGTGCGCGCCCAGGGGGGTTACCTCATAGACGGTGGACCAGATGGTGGTTTCCGTGGGGCCGTAGACATTCCATAGGGAGGAGCCGTTCAATGTTTGAGCAAGATCGGCGGGCAGGGCTTCGCCGCCGCAGAGAACCTTCAGCTTGGGGAAATTGCCGGCGGCGGCAGCGGCGACGAATCGCCAGGTGGACGGCGTCGCCTGCATGACGGTGACGGCATGGGCGCGGATCAGTTGCAGCAGGCGGGCGCCGTCGATGACATCGATCCGGCCGGCAATGACCAGGCGCGCCCCGACCAGCAGCGGTAGGAATAGTTCCAGCCCGGCAATGTCGAAGGACAGCGTGGTCACCGCCAGCAGCGTATCGTCTTGCGCCAGGCCCGGGCGTCGGCTCATGGAGGTCAGGAAGTTGACCAGAGCGCGGTGCGATACCTGTACGCCCTTGGGTTTGCCGGTGGAGCCGGAGGTGAAGATGATGTAAGCCCGGTTATCGGCATGGGTTGGGATGTCGGGTGCCTCAGCGGCATATTCGTCCAGATTCACCTGGTCCGGCAGTACCGTCGGTGTTCCTTGCGGAAGAAGCGCCGCGCTTTCCGTTGTAGTAATCACAAGAGGCGCCTCGGCGGCTTGCAGCATATAAGCGAGACGGGCGGAGGGAAAAGCCGGGTCCAGCGGCACGTAACAGGCGCCGGCCTTCAAAACGGCGAGCAGAGCGATAACCATGCTGCCGCCGCGTTCCAAGCAGATGCCCACCGGTGTTTCCGGGGTGACGCCGCGCTCTACGAGTAAGCGGGCCAGTTGGTTGGCCCTGGTATCCAGTTGCCGGTAGGTAAGACTTCGTTTGTCCCAAAGCAGGGCGGTCTCATTCGGGAATTTATTGACGGTTTCCTCGATCAAGCGGTGCAGCGGTTGTTCGGAGGGAAAGGCCGCGCCGGTCTCGTTGAAGCCTTCCAGGATGCGGAATCGTTCGTTTTCGTCCAGCAGGCTTAATTCAAACAGCCTGGCGTCGGGTTGCCGGGTCATGCGCGTCAACAGTCCGATCAACTTGTCGGGAAGTTGCGCGGCGATCTGTGGGTCGATGCGGTCCGGCTGAAAGACCAGTTTCAGACGCAGTTCCTTGCGCGCCGAGGCAAACAGGGCCAGCGGGTAGTTGGTGCGCTCGGTCACCCGGCCACGTCCCGGCTTCAGATGATCCTGCTTACCGGGAGATGCGGCGGGTGGATAGTTTTCGAAGAGAAAGAGGCTTTCCAACAGCGCATGGCCGGGTCCCAGTTCACTCCAGCCCTGGATTTGGGCCAGGCCCGCGTGGCCGTGGGTTTCTCGTTCCGCCAGGTCTTCCTGTAAGGTGAGCAGCCAGGGGATGAGACGTGCGCTGCCCGGCAGTTTCACACGTACGGGAATAGTTTGGATGAACAAGCCGGTCATGGTCTCGGCGCCCGGCAGTTCGGCCGGCCGACCGGAAACGGTGGCGCCGAAGAGGATATCCCGTTTGCCGCTGTAGCATCCCAGCACCAACGCCCAAGCCCCTTGGACCAGGGTATTCATGGTCAGGCGATGACGTCTGGCCAGAGTGCGGAGGTTGGCCGAGGCTTCCGACGGCAGGCTTCGGCGCAGTTCTATGGCGTCGTCCGCCTCCACCTTCTCATCACTGTCACGGCCTCCCGGCAGGGGTGTCGGTTCGGTGAAACCGGCTAACTCCGCGCGCCAGAAATGTTCGTCCTCGGCCGGCGATCTCCGGTGCAGCCAGGCGATGTAGTTACGGAAGGGGCGGCGGCGAGAAGGCGACGGTTCACGCTCCGCTTTCAGGTCGTTGTAGATGCGACGCAACTCGCTCATGATCAGCGGGACCGACCAACCGTCCAATAAGAGGTGGTGATGTGTCCATATCATTAGGAAAGAACCATCGGTTCGCGGAACCAGGGTGACGCGCATGGCGGGGCGTTCGTCCAATTGGAATCGTTCGCGGCGATCCACGGCCAGGAAGTTTTCCAGGGTGTCTTCATCCATGGTTTCGGTCATGCGCCAATCCAGATGCGTCCGGGTGCAGACCGCCTGGAGCGGTTGAGGAACGCCCCGGGTTACGAAACGGGTACGCAGCACCTCGTTGCGCAGTACTACCGATTCCCAGGCGTCGCGCAAGACGACCGGGTCTAGGCCCTCCGCCAACGGATAGCACCACTGCTGGCAGTAGAAACCGGAGTCGGGATGCAGCAGGGTGTGGAACAGCATGCCGCCTTGCATGGGCGAAAGCGGGTAGACGGCTTCGATGCCGCGAGGTCCGGCTTTCAGTTGTTCCAGGAGGCGATCGAGCGCGTCCTGGTCCAAATTCAATTCGGGGCAATCGGAAGGAGTGAGGCCGCCCGCCTCCAGATTGCAACAGTGGCGTACCAGTTCTTCAAGGGCCCCGATGAAGGCGCGGGCAAAACCGGCGACAGTTGTCCTCCGGTGGACTGCTTTGCTGTAACCGAAACTGAAGCGCAAACCGTTTTCAGTAGCAAAGCCGTTGATGCTGATCAGGTGTGCGCGTCTCAAATTGGGATCCCGGTTCGCTCCCGTGGCTTCCCCGGCAATACCGATCACCGGCGCCCTGGTCGGCAGTCGATCGTAGCGGCCCAGGTAGTTGAAAACCACCTCGGCCTGGGGCATGGCTTCCAGTTGTCCCGCCCGCTCGGGGTCCAGGCAGCGCAGCACGCCGTAACCCGCGCCCTGACAAGGTACGCCGCGAATCTGTTCCTTGACGGCCTTGATGACCGCGCCCATGTCGCCCTCGGAAACATGCAACAGCAGCGGAAACTGATTGGTAAACCAACCGGCGGTGCGCGACAGATTCATATCGCCGACCAGATGCCGGCCGTGGCGTTCCAGATCGACAAGGTTGGCGCGGTAACCCGTGAAGCGATGCAGCGCCATGGCCAGCGCGGTCAGCAGCAGATCATCCACGCGGGTATGATAGGCGGCGGGCGCTTGCTGCAACAGTTTGCGGGCCGTCTCAGGGTCCAGGGAAACACTGACCCTGGCCAGGGTGCCCTGGGTGTTGCGTGATGGGTCGCCGGGCAGGTCCACGGGTAGAGGGCGCACCAACTGGCGTGCCGGTTCGGTCCAATATCCGATTTCCTGACGAAGTTCGGGCGAGGCGGCCAGGCCGGGAAGCACGGCTGACCAGGTCGGGAAGGCGCTGGTTTTGGGTGGCAGGTCGGTATTCAGACCACCCCGGTACAAGGTGACCAGATCCTCGATGAGAATCTGCCAGGTGACGCCGTCCACGGCCAGGTGGTGACCCACCAACAACAGGCGGTCCTCATCCAAGCCGGTGCGGCATAGCGCGGCGCGCAAGGCCGGTCCTCGGCGCAAGTCCATGGCGGCGTGCAGATCCGTGCCGATCTCTTTGAGTTTTTGTTTCCAGCCGGTCTCACGTGACAGGTCATGCACCGTCAGCGGCACCTCGGGGATGGCGTCGGGCAGGTACAGAATCACCTGGCCGTTGCGTTCCCCGGTGCACAGGCGCAGCATGTCGTGGTGCTCCAGCAGGCCGTCCAGGGCTTGTTGGAGGCGGCCCGAGTCAAGGTTCGGTTGCACGCGGAAGAGCCGCGCCTGATTGAAATGGTGGGGCACGCCGCCGGCGAGTTCCATCAGCCAACGCTGAATGGGCCCGGGCGGCACCTCGCCGGTAATGCGACCCTGTTCGGCCGGACTCTCCCGGTGCTCGCGAGCGGCGGCGGCCAGTTCCAGCACGGTCTGCCGATGGAAGAGGTCCCGTGAGTGGATATGGATGCCCTTCTCGGCGGCTCGTGCCGCGACCTGAATGGCCAGGATGCTGTCGCCGCCCAGTTCAAAGAAGTTTTCCTTCAGGCCCACACGGTCCAAACCCAAAACGCGGCTCCAGATCGCCGCCAGGGCGCGTTCGGTAGGCGTGCCGGTGATTTCGACGTCATCATCGACGCGTTCGGCAGCGGGCGGCCGGAAACCGGCCAGTTTGCCGCGATCGATCTTACCGTTGGGGTTCAGCGGCAGGGATTCCAATGCAACTATCACACGGGGCACCATGTAATGAGGCAGCCCGGCCCCCAGAAAAGAGGCGATTTCGCTGTCCCCGCCCAATAGGCAGGGGGTTTGCGGCGGTGTTTCGTGGAGGGCGATCCAGGCAACCAAACGTTCATCCTGGACCAGAACCGCGGCCATGGCTACAGCGGGGTGGTTGTCCAACACCGCCTCGATCTCGCCAAGCTCGATGCGGAAACCGTGCAGTTTGACCTGATGGTCGCGACGCCCCAGGAACTCTATGGAACCGTCCACGCGGTACCGGGCCAGGTCCCCGGTGTCATAAAGACGGCCGCCCGGTTGGGGCGAGAAGGGATCCGGAATGAAACGAGCGGCGGTCATGGAGGGCCGTTGGTGATATCCTCGCGCAAGTCCGCTACCCGAGGTGAATAGGATACCGATCACCCCCGGCGGCACGGGTTGGCCGGAGCCGTCCAGGATATAGGTGCGCGTGTGATCTATGGGTTTACCGATGCCCGGTTCACGCGGGTCGTCGTGACTTGCCGAAAACCAGGTGGTATAGGTGGTGTCTTCCGACGGGCCGTAAAGGTTATAGACGGATTGAACCTGTTTGCCGGCGAACAGTCCGCGGACCAGGTCGCCGCGCAAAGGTTCTCCGGCCAGGTTGATGGTGATTACCGAGCGCGGTATGCCGCCGCTCTTATCCAGTTCGGTAATCGCCGACGGCACCGTGTTGATGAGGGTCACGCGCGAGGCGGCTTTCAACTTGGGAAGAGACGGTGCGTTTTCGACCAGGATGACGGTTCCCCCGCTGCTCAAGGGAACGAAGATCTCGAATACGGACAGGTCGAAGCAGGTGGAGGTTCCGGCCAGGACGCCTTGCAATTCCCGGCTGCTGAAGTGACGCCGGGCCCAATCGATCAAAGCCAGGGGACCGCGATGTGGTATCAGCACGCCCTTGGGCACGCCCGTGGAACCGGAGGTATAGAGTATGTAGGCAAGGTGGTCGGGTTGATTGCGACAGGGCGGAGCGTTCCGATTTTCATGGTGAATCATCGCGGGTTCAATGACCGGCGGACCGTCCTCATGGAAGGTGTCGCGGGCGATGAGTAGATGCAGTTCGGAGTCACGCGCCATGAAAGCAATGCGGTCGCGCGGATAGGTGGGATCGAGTGAAACATAAGCCGCACCGGACTTGAGCGTGCCCAGCAAGGCGACGATCAGTTCGGCGTCGCGATCCAGGCAGATGCCGACCGTGGTTTCAGGGCCGGCGCCTCTTTCTATAAGGTAATGGGCGATCTGGTTGGCGCGAGTATCGAGCGCCGCGTAGGTCAGTTGGGTCTGTTCCGTGACCAGGGCGACCGCGTCGGGTGTTCTGCGCGTTTGCTCTTCGAACAGCAGGTGTAGCGCGGGTGCGGGCAGCGGCCCCGTTCGGCTCGCGTTCCAGTCGACGAGAATGCGGCGGCGCTCTTCATCGTTCAACAGAGAAACCGCGTCCACCGGCGTGTCGGGGGTCCGGGTGAAAGCTGCTGTCAGGTTATGCAGGTGCAGCAGCAGACGCGCCGGGGTTTCGTCCTTGAAGAGGTCCTTACTGAAGATGAAGCGAGTGGCAAAGTCGGGATCATTGTCCTCCACCACCAGGGTCAGATCGAACTTGGCGCGTTGCAGGGGATGGCGAATGGGTTCGGTTTGCAATCCATGGAAGGAAGGCGCCTTGCCGGTGCTGTCGCGGTAGACCAGCATGACCTGAAAGAGCGGGTTGTGACCGGGCGTACGATCGGGTTTAAGCACGTCGATCAGATTCTCGTAGGGCGCCTCCGCGAGGGCGTAGGCTTCCAGGGCGGTCGAGCGGGTGCGCGCCAACAGTTGGGAGAAGGTGGGGTTGTCGGAAAGGTCCATGCGCATGACCACGGTGTTGGCCAGGGTGCCCATGAGATTCTTCAACTCGGGCCGGTTGCGGTTGGTGACCGGAACGCCGATCGCAATATCGCGGGAGGCGCTGTAACGGGACAACAGCACCGCGAACGTGGCTAGAAAACTCATAAACGGCGTCGTTTCATGGGCGTGGCCGAGGGATCGCCAGTTTGTCGCTGCATCGCCTTTCATGGACCTGGCGGTGCGTCCCCCCTGCCAGGTGGGGACGGTGGGTCTGGGTTTGTCCCACGGCAACATCAACAGAGGCGGCAGACCTTGCAAACGTTGCCGCCAGGTCTCCAGCAGGGCCTCGTAGCGGCCGGCCGACAGGTGTTTTTCCTGTTGATGTGCATAGTCCCAGAAATCGGGGCGAGGCGCCTCGACCGGTGCGGTGTCGCCCTTGCAATGAGCGCCGTAGCGTTCCGCCAGTCCGGCGGCAATGATGGAACGTCCCCGATCGTCGCAGACGATGTGGTGTACCGTGACCAGCAGGTGGTGTAATTGGTCGGATAGCTTCAACAGGGTGGCGCGGATCAGCGGGCCCTCGGCCAGGTTGAAGGGTTCATCCTTGGCCAGGTTCAAGCGCCGTTTGCATTCGGCTTCCTGTTCCGCCGGCGCCATGCCGCGAAGGTCGACTTGACGTAGCGTCGCGGTCAGCGAGGGTTCCAATTGCTGCACCAGGGTATTGTCTTCCAGGTGGAAATGGGCGGTTAGGATGGGGTGCCGTCTTTGGAGGTCGGCCAGGCTGCTTTCCAGGGCGCCAATATTCAGGGGGCCGCGCAGGCGCAGGTTCTGCCGCACCACGTAGGCACCGCCGGCGCCCAGGCGGTCCAGCACCCACAGCCTGCGTTGGGCGGCGGTAACCGGCAGGTTGTCCCCTCGCGGTTCTTCGAGAACGATCTGTTCCGCGCCCATCTCGTTTTCCTCCAGAAGGAGCGCCAGTCCGGCGACGGTGGGCCTTTCGAAGAGGTCGCGGATGGAAACAGCGGCGTTGAAGGACTCTCGGATTTGCGCCGCCACCCGCATGGCCGACAGGGAGTGCCCGCCGGAAGCAAAAAAGTCCTGGTGTCGCCCGACCGTTTCCAATTGCAGCACTCGGCCGAAGATCACCGCCAGTTTTTGCTCGACGGGGCCTTGGAGGCCGGTTTGGGGAAGTTCCGGCGCGGATGCCGGAAGGGAAACCGGTTGGGGTAAAGACACAACCTCCAAAGGTTCACCGCCGCTGAGCAGGGCTTCCATGTCGGCCAGGAAATTGTCGGCCAGTCGGGTCACGGCTTCCGGCGTGAACAGGTCGGTACTATATTTAAAGGAACAATCGAAGCCTTCCGCGGACGGCGCGACGACCAGTTGCAGATCCAGCTTGGCGCCCTGGTGGGTCAGTGCATGACGCGTACAGGTGACGCCCGGCAGGTTGAAGCCGGCGCTCCGGTTTCCGTGGTAGACCAGCGATACCTGGTACACGGGGTTCCAGGCGCTTTCGCGAGGAGGGTTGACGGTTTCCACCAGTTTCTCCAGCGGGACCAGGTGATCCATGCCGTCGAGAAAAGTGTTTTTGGTCTCTCTGATCAAAGCAGCGATATCGTTCATCGCCCCGACATTGAAGCGTAGCGGCATGGTCGTAACGAATAAACCGATCAGCGATTCAAAGGGCCCGCCCTCGCGCAGACTGACCGGAATGCCGATCACCACGTCCCGGTCCCCGTTAAAGCGGGAGAGGAAGGCGGCGAAGACGCCCAACAAGCCCAAGAAGGATGTGGCGCCCGCTTCGTCGGAAGCCTTCTTTAACCCCCCGGCCAAGCGCGGTGGAATTTGAAAGTGATGCCGCGCGCCGCCGCCGGAGCGTCGCGCCGGGCGGGGTTTGTCGATAGGCAGGGCAATGCATTCGGGGGCGTCGTGCAAGCGGTTGCGCCACCAGTCCAAAAGTCGCCGGCCTTCTTCGCCCTTGAAGGCTTCGCGCTGTTGTCGGACGAAGCGATTGTAGGTAGAGGGTAACGCGGGCAGGTCGGCATCGGCGCCGTGCAGCGCGGCGGCGTAGGCGGCGCTTAACTCCTCCTGGAACAGGGTCATGGATCGTTCATCGGAGGCGATATGGTGCTTGGTGATGATCAACCAGGCCTCATCCTCGGCGGTCAGAACTTCCACGCGTAGGGGCGGCTCCGAAGTCAGGTCGATGGGACGCCAGGCGATTTCTTCGACAAGCCTCACCCGGGCTTCCCGCTCCAAATCTTCCGGCAACGGGTGGACGCGGACGGGGATGCCGTGGGCATCCTCGGCAACCACGCGAGGGCTGCCGCCTACAGCCGAGATCCGCCGGGCGAGTACGGGATGGCGCACGGCCACGGCAATCACCGCACGGCGCAGGGCGTCCGTGTCCAACTTTCCCCGGCAATGAAACACCAGCGGCATCAGGTAGGCCGGTCCGTTTTGCAGTTGGTTCAGCAACCACATTGCCTCCTGGCCATAGGAAAGGCCGCCTTCCTTGTCCTCGGCTAGAACGGGCGGTGCGGACGATTCGGTCAACAGCGGGGCCTGACCAATCAAGTCGGCCAGTTGCGCCACCGTGGGGTAGTCGAACAGGTGTCTTAAACCCAGGCCCGTACCGAAGCGTTGGTTGATTGCGTAGATCACGGATGCGGCCAGCAGGCTGTGACCGCCGGCTTCGAAGAAGTGAGTATGAATGCCGACCGGATCGCCGCCCAGCACCCGTTGCCAGATCTCGGCGATGACGGTTTCGGTTTGGTTTCGAGGCGTATCGGCGTTCGGGGCTTCCGGCCAGACGGGTTTTTCTTCGACCAGAGCCTTGTAATCGACCTTACCGTTGGGCAGACGCGGCAGGCGCTCCAGACAGCCGTAGCGGTTGGGCACCATGGCGGGTGGCAACAGGCGGGCCAGGTGTTGCCGCAGTTCCCCGGGGGTTACCGATCCCTTAACAACAGTAAAGGCTGCCAGTTCGAGTCCCGTCTCCGCGGGGCGGGCAACGACGGCGCAGGCAGTAACGGCGTGATGGCGGCTGAGACAGTTCTCCACCTCGCCCGGCTCAACGCGTACGCCGCGTATCTTGACCTGACGATCGGCGCGACCCAGGATTTCCAACAGGCCCTCGTCATCGAGACGTCCATGATCACCGGTGTTGTAAATGGTTTCGCCGGTTACGGGATCGAGGCGGAATTTTTCCCTGGTCCGGCCCGGGTCCAGATAACCCAGGGTAGCGTAAGTGGTGCATATATGGACAAAACCCAATTCACCCCGCGGAACAGGTTTGCCGTTCCCGTCCAACAGTTCAAGCCGGGTGTCATGGATGGGTTTGCCCACGGGAACCAGTTTGCGGTTGCGGTCTTGCGGGCGAACCGGATGGCAGAACCGCACCATGGTGGTTTCGGACGGTCCGTAGAGATTATAGAGCCGGGTTCCCTCGCCGTGTTGCTTTATCCAGGCGTCGATATCGGCCGGTAACAGCGGCTCACCGGCCAGGAAGATGTGTTGTAAATGCTCGGTCCAGGGTTTGGGATGGGTCAATAGTTGGCGGAATAGTGAAGGGACGCAGTGCACCAGGTTGACGCTCATTTCGGCCAGCCATTCGGCCAGGGCCGCGCCGTCCAGCAGGGTTTCCTTATCGGGGATGCAGACCGTGCCGCCGCAACACAGGGGCACGAAAAGATCACGGAGCCAGGCGTCGAAGCTGGGGGTAGTGAGCATGCTGCCGCGCATGCCGGGGGCCGGCTTCAATGTTTCCAACTCCCAGTGAATAAACTGGGCGATGCTTTTGACACGGCCCAGAATGCCTTTGGGACGGCCGGTGGAACCCGAGGTAAAGGTGATATAGGCGGGCGCATCGGGGCCGGCCGGATCGATCGCGGCATTGTCACTGAGTTGTTCGTCCGTGGTAACGATGCGTGTGTTTGCGCCTGCCGTGATCACCTGACGGTCGCGGAGATGCGGCGCGGTGAGAATGACAGAGGGTTCGGCCGCGTCGACCATGTGACGTAGGCGAGACTCGGGAAAACCCGGGTCCAGGGGCAGAAAAACCTGACCCGCTCCCAAAACGGCCATGGCGGCAGCGGCCGTTTCCGTCAGATCGTCGAGATAGACGCCGACCACCGAACCTTGCGACAAACGGGGCAGGCAACAGCCCATATGCCGGATGCGGGCATTCAACTGACGGTAAGTCAGGACGTCTTTCGGTGAGATCAAAGCCGGATGGTCCGGGCAGGTTTCGGCGCACCGGCGCTGCCGATCGAAAATATGTTCAGACGCATTCATAGCGTGAACGGCCTCCACGTGGGTTGGGTCTTGAACTTAAGCAAAGGTGTCGGGTGGATGTAATCCAGCACTATTCGGTTTCGATTTCCCCTAGGGGAATCCCACGGTCGTCACGCTCGTGGACTCGTACCTTCTGGCCGATATGAAGACTCATCATACAACGGAAGTTCATTGCCCGCACCCGTTTTTTCTAGTCTCGGCAAAAGCCTTCACTTACGTGAGTCCCAATGAGGCATGGCGACAGGCCTATTGCCCTTCCTGCAAGGTTTCTGAACTCGTGGAGAACTGTCGATCGTCAGTTGTCCCGGATATTATTATCGACACGCGACCCGCTGCTCTGAAAGCACGCTCCGGGGCTTACGGGCGATATGGAACGGCTTGAACGACAGCTCATCTCCCGGGTGTGTTTTTCTTCTTGCCTTTACCCCGATTCATTGTAGAGTAGGGGCGGGGGAATAAGTTATGCCGGGAAAACCCAAAAATCCTCGTGATGATTTTATGCGTGTGGCCATGAGCTTCAAAGAAGTGTCGGTGCCCTTATTGGAAATGTGCTTGGATCCGGAATTGAAGGAAAAACTGGACCTGGACCAGGTGGAGTTGAAAGACGACACCTTTATTTCGGAAGACAGCCTCAAGAAGAACGTCTCCGAATTGTTGTTCTCCATCCCGGACAAAAATACAGGTGAGCTGATCTTCATCTATTTATTGATGGTACCCACCACAGACGGATTGGAAGCCCTGACGCCCACGGTTGAGAAATGCCGGCAGGAAGCCATGGTGCGCTACGGCGATGAAGAGAACGGCACCGGGCCCATGGTGGTGCCGGTCGTCATATCGCTGGGACAAAGCCCCATTCCGGGTGTATCCTAGGCAGTGTTAGCGATTTACAATCGCCTGACAGCAGCGGCCATCCTGCACAAGCGCCGTCGCACGGCCTAACGGAAACAGAGAGCATCGAAACAACAGCGGGGCGGCAGGATTGCCGGCCCTTTTGATTAAATTAGTCGCGTTTACCCGAGGCGAAGGCCGCAATCGCGTCGCGGGTGAATTGGGATAAGGCCAGGCGCCCTGAATGCTCCGCGCGTTCTTCCAGAAGCGTGTCCCAATGATCGGTACCCTTCCAGAAGACGCGTTTCAGTTCGGCCATGGCCTCCGGGTTGGTTTTTGCCAGTTGCGCGGCGAGCGCATTGACGGCATCGTCCAGGTCCTCATGGGATGGATAGACATCGGCATAAAGGCCGTGTCGATGGGCCCATTCGGCGTCCCGCCACTTGTTGTCGATACTCAGAATGGAAAAGGCGGAAGTGCCCAACTTGCGTTCACAGGCGGGCCCCACCACGAACGGGCCCAAACCCAGCGCAAGCTCGCTCAATTTGACCGAGGCCGATATATGGGCCAGGGTGTAATCGGCCGCCGAGGCGACGCCGACGCCGCCGCCGATGGCCTTGCCCTGCACGCGGGCAATGACGAATTTGGGGCAGTTCTTGACAGCCAGGATGACGCGCGCAAAACCCATAAAGAATTCCTTACCCTGGCTTTCATCTTCCAGGTTGACCAGTTCACTGAAGGAGGCGCCGGCGCAAAAGGCGCGTTCACCGGCGCTCTTCAGAACCACTACCTTGATGCGTTCATCCTCACCGCAGCCGGTGATGGTGTCCGCGATCTCGCGCAGCAGGGGACCGGGCAGGGAATTGCTTTTGGGATGAAAGAAGATAACGGAACCCACACCGTTCTCGACAACTACTTCGACACTACCGTGCTCGCTCATCGGCGACCTCCTGAAATCATGTCCTGAGCCGAGCCTGAATTTTACCAGGGGTGCCGAAAATAGGAAAGAGGGCCGAGGGCTGAAAGAGAAGATCCAGTAGACAAAATGGACTGGGAAAGGTCACTTGAGACATCACCTGCCCGCGGTCTCTTAAAATGAAAAAAGCCGCGACTTGCGGCTTTTCTTATCCTCTTTTTTTGAGGAATGGTCGGAGCGAGAAGATTTGAACTTCCGACCTCTCCCACCCCAAGGGAGTGCGCTACCAGACTGCGCCACGCTCCGACTTGGCGAATACTACTATAAGGCTTATGACGGGTCAAGCATATTTAAAACATTTTCCAAGATGCCCTTAACCTCCCGTATCTCATGGGCTACGCGGTGTTGGAGCATGGCCGGCTCGGCCTTTTCACCCACATCGCCGCCGGCCAGTTTGCGGCGTACGCCGGCAATTGTGAATCCTTCTTCATGAACCAAACGCTTAATCTTCATCACGAGATCGATGTCGTCGCGCGTGAAGATGCGGTGACCGGCCCGGCTCTTCTTGGGGGCCAGTTGAGGAATGTTGTCCTCCCAAAAACGAATGACGTGGGCTTCCAGGTCCACCATCTCGGCAACCTCGCCCATCCGGTAATACATTTTATGATTGGTCAAAGGACCCGGCTCCTTACTCCGGTGATCATGCCCGGTCGGGGGTTCCAACAGAGTATCATATTTTCATTCCGACGTCCCGGTGCCGGTTGCCTGTACCAGGATGTCGTCAAAGTGGAGGGAATTTGCAAGTTGTTATCTGAGTATCCGGCACCGAGTCAACCCTCGCTCGAAAGATGTTTTGTTCTTCCCGGGAAGAATCGAGTATCAAAGGGCGGTTTATCAGGCCGTCACGGGAAGAATTGAGTCCATTCGGGGTTGTCAACGGCTCATGCTTGACTTTGACGGAGTCCTGATGTTTATTCGTCAGGGCGCTTTTTCCCCGCGCGTTTTTTCGATAACCCGCAATGTGGTCTCCAGGTTGGCCGCGGCAAGCAGGGGCAGTACCGGCCGGTCTTCCGGATGGTCACAATAGGACCGATAGGCGGCCTGGAGTTTGCCCGGATCGATCCAGCCCAGGTCCGCCAATCGGGATGAGTTGAACAGGCTCTCTATTCGCGGTCGGGCAATACGGGCGAAGCCACGCGTCATGACGTCGGAGAAGGTCTCGGTGGTCCTCGGATAAACCACATCACGCGCCAATCCCAATTTGACCAGGAAATCCCGTTGCAGCTTGCGGTTTTTTCTCAATGCCGCCGGCAGTTGCGCACAGAAGCCGGCCATTTCGGGCGTGGCAAGCGGGTGGGCCGGCCAAATTCCGTGCCTCAAGAACAGGCTGCCGTGCACGACGCCAAAATCGCGGGCGGAATCGGAGACCAGACCCGGCGGCGCGGGATCGAGCGCCGGAGGAGAAGACCTGAGCCGACGCAAGGCAAGATCGGAAAGAAAGGACGGATAGGAATGTCGCGCATTGCGCCGTTGGGCGGTAACGGTCTCCTGAACCACGCTTGGCCATTCGTGATAGGCAAGCATGAACAACTCATCACCACCGATGCCGGTCAGGTAGGTATCGAGGCCATGTTGCCGAGCTTTGCGGTAGAGTGCGGTCATGGCCAGGTAGTAGTATTCTTCCCAGGGAACGAAGCAGCCGTTGCGCGGTAGATCCGAATCATCGCTGAACGGGAGGTGGTCCAGCGCATCGACGGCAGAATCCAGGAAGCCGCAACGAGCAATCATGGCATTGCGCCGGTAGACCTGGCCGGAACGCGTCGGTCCTGTCATCAGAATGCCGTAGGTTCGTAAGTCACCGCCGGCGAGTTCAGATGCCGAAGCGGCGACGATCGCTGAATCCAAGCCGCCGCTAAGGGCAGCGCCCACGCGGCTGAAATCCGTCCCCAACTGGCGTTCCAACAATGCCGAAAGCAGTTCTTGGAAAGCGCCCAGGGCATCGGCGCCCGGTTTCAGTTCTCGGGCTTCCGGGCGGTATTCGGGCTCCGGGTAGCGAACCTCGAAATGGTTGGAGGCCGGATGCCATGAGGCGGTTGCCCCGGCTGTGAGACACCAGATGTCCTTGAACATGGTCCGACGACTGTATTCGGCGCCTCTGCCGGAAAGAAAGAGAAGCGCCCGGTCCGGGTCCAGCGCGGACGCCGCGGAAAGATAGGGGTAAAGGCGGGTGACGTCCCAGTCAACGAAAAGACGGTTTTCACGGTGCAACAGATAGACCGGCGCGCTGCCCAAAGGCCCGGCGGTGATTTCCAACCTCTTGTTTTGCATGTCGAAGAGAACAGCCGTAAAATCCAGGGGCCATTGTCGCACGGCCCTCAAGAAATCCTTGAAGGGCTTTTCCGGGAAGACACCGATACCATCCTCGACCGGCATATTCTGTAGCGGAAGATACCAGTCCGGTTGCATGCGTTCGCGAACAAGAGCCAGGACCTTGTGGTGATCCGGCGTTGCCACAATCCGATATTCCAACCGGGGGTGGGAGAACGGCCGAAGGAAACCCTTGCCGACCTTCAATTCATGAGGCCCGGTCAGAACATTACCGGTGAGATCGGGGGCATGGAGGCGAAAAGAAAGCATGTAGATTCCAGTTAACAGTCAATAGATTTATCGAGCGGCCCGTCCGACGTTTCGAATCAGGTCAATGCCTCAGGATCGCGGCCGTATTTTTTCCAAGCGGACACAACAAATCATGGGTTCCCGATCAGCAGCCTCCCCTCGTAGCGCCGACTCGATCACCGCGGGTCCCGCCGTCTTCATTACCCGGATCCTTTTGATTACGGACGGGTTCCCGAACCGAGGGATACTTTTCAGGCTTCCCGGTATCGGTGACCATTGAACGCAGGCTAAGCGGCGTCAGTTTAAGGGTTTGGGACTTCTGTTGAAAAATAGAATCGACACCCGGCAAACTTTTGGGCATTTCCAACCTCCTCACCCGATTCAATCGGAGTCTGTATTTAGAGTGCCGGCAATCCACGAAAGATCGTTCAACGCGTAGTTTCCGGGACTTTTCCTTTAGAGCCGCTGTCGGCCGCACCGTGCACTTTGATTCCGTCAGGACAATCCCGGCTTTTTCTTTCCCGCTCCGAATCGTCCGGTCGGTCCGTTGCGGTAACCATTGATTTGATGATCAGGGGTTTAAGCCTGAAGGATTTGGGTTCGGCCTGGAATAGATGCTCCCTGTCAGGAAGGCTTTTGGTCATGGTGTTTCCTTTAAAGGTTGTTTCCTAACTTGGACACTATTGTAGGTGATGGGATGAAAAGAAACAAGATTCGGTTCCGAGGCGCCGGGACCGTCGCCATCAGCGAATTTTCAGCCAATCGATCAGCGTTACCCCTGCCGGCTTCGGATAGGCGAGAAAGCCGAGGGGCGCCGGTTCGGTGAAACTGTATCCGTCGATGCCGATCAGCGATATGGGTGATTCAGGAACCAGCCGTATTTCTTCAGGTCGATAACCGAAATGGAGCAGGGATCGCCGCAGCAGATTCGGCGTCAGTTTCTCCAACTCACCCTTTTGAATGGACAATAGACCCTCGATATCCCAAAGTCTGATGGTTTGATCAAGGGAAGCCGAAGCCAGCATGCTGCCTCGGGGGCTGAATACGGCGCTGGTCAACGATTCGGAATGGCCGCCCAAGCGGGCCAGTAATCGCCCGGTTTCCATATCCCAGAGCCCGATCGTGCGATCCATGGAAGATGAAGCCAGATATTTGCCGTCGGGTGAAACCGAAGAACGGAAAACCCAACCCGAATGACCCGAAAAAACGGTTTGGGTACGTCCGGTTTCAATATCCCATAACCGCAAGGTGCGGTCAGCCGACGAGGAAACCAGCCGAGAGCCGTCCGGGGTGAAGGTCAAACCAAAAACGGAATCGGAGTGTTCGTTATAGCTCAGCGGCGGCACGCCGGCTTCCAAATCCCACACGCGCACCATTCCTCCCAGGTCACAGGAAGCCAGTTGCTTCCCTACCGGGGAAAAGGCCAGGTCCCAAATCCAATCCCCGTGCCCTGTCAACACCTCGCGGGGTTTTCCCGAGGGCATTTCCCATAAGCGCACACTTAAGTCGGTCGAGGCTGAAGCCAGAAGATCTCCGGTTGGAGAAAAGGCGACGGCGGTAACATCTTCCGTATGACCTTGAAGCACGGTCATTGCCTCTTTCGGAGACACGCTCCAAACCCCCACGGCCCCGTTATTCAAGGCTGCCGCAACGTTTTTTCCGTCAGGTGAGAAGGCCACATCCGCGGGCTTGTAGTCGATGAGGGGCCTGGTATGTTGCGGCCGGCCCGACGGGATATCCCATATCTTCAAAGTACGATCGGAGGAGACCGTGGCCAGTTGCCTGCCGTCGGGTGAGAAGTCTGCCGAAAAAACGACCCCGGTATGCCCCTGAAGCACTGATGGAAATTGGTTTTCGGCTATTTCCCAAAGCTTTATCGAATTATCCTCCGAACCGGATACCAGATACTTGCCGTTGCCGGAAAAATCCAGGTCGGTGACTTCCCCGGAATGCCCGCTCAACTGCAAGACTTCTTCCCTCTCCGTGAGATCCCATAAACGGATCGTCCTATCCCGGCTTGCCGAGGCCAGCCGCTTTCCGTCAGGAGAAAAGGCAAGGGCATTGATCATGGCATCGTGACCGGCCGGCAGACTCAGGCTTTTTCCTGAAATACGATCCCAAAGCCGAATGGTCTTGTCGGCAGAGGCTGAAACCAACAGATTCCCGTCAGGCGCAAAGGCCACATCGGTAACGGCTCCCGAATGTCCCTTGAGGACAGTGGTTTGCCTCGCTGAATCCACATGCCAGAGACGAACCGTATCGTCCGAGGAACCGGAGGCCAGATAGCTCCCGTCAGGCGAAAAAGCCAGGCTTAACAATAACTCCTCATGGCCCGTCATCACGGAGAGGGTTTCAGCTTTTTCGTGAGACCACAGCCTGATGGTTTTATCCACCCCGCCCGACGCGATCAGTCGCCCGTCCGGGGAGAAGGCAATCGAGATGACGGCCCCGGTATGGCCCCGGAGCGCCGCCGACGGCGCCCCGGAATCGGTTTGCCAAAGACGAATGGTTCCGTCTTTGGAGGATGAGGCCAGTGTTTTGCCGTCCGGGGAAAAAACCGTGCTGATCACACGAGCGTTATGTCCCGATAGCACCGCCGTTTGACGCCCGGAAGCCCTGTCCCACAGCCGCACGGTGAGATCGTTGGAGGCAGAGGCAATCAGGGCGCCGTCACGAGAAAAGGCAACGCCGTTGACACGGCCCGAATGACCGGAAAAACCAGCAAAGACAACGCCCTCGGGCAGTTCCCGCAGGCGCAGGCTCTCGTCGCCGGAGACCGTTGCCATCAGCCTACCGTCACGGCTTAGATCCAGGTCCGAGACATTCTCCAGATAATTGCCCCGGTCACAAAAATCCGCTAGGGGCGTTTCGTTCTGTAGGTCCCACAGAATAACTGCATGATCCTCTCCCACGGAAGCAAGCCGTGAACCATCCACGGAGAATGCCAGGTCGATGACCGGATTCGAATGACCGAGTAGGGAGCCCAAGGGGTCTCTCCGATCGAGCCGCCATAGGTGGATCACGCTGTCCTCGGAGGCTGAGGCCAGGGAGCGATTTCCGGTAAACACGACTGAACGAACCGGGCCCTTGTGGCCTTTCAGCACTTTTTCGATCACGCCGCCGGCTGTATCCCATACCCGTATCGAATGATCACCGCATGCAGCAGCAAGGGTAGAGCCGTCCGGGCTCAACGCCAGTTGATGGATTTCGGACTTGCCGCTCTGCCAAATATCCAGTTCCAAACCCTCGGCGGACCATGCCCGGATGTTGCCCTCGGCCGAGGCAGTGTACAAAACGCCTGTTTCCTGACTGAATACAACCGAGGTGACCTTACCGGAATCGTTCAAAGATGCGTGCAGTTTTCCCTCGGTCACGTCCCAAAGTTTCAGGGTTCGGTCGGATGAAGCGGACGCAAGCATCCTGCCGTCGGGACTGAAAGCGAGGTCGTTGATCACGGCGGTATGACCATAGAGCGCGGCCGTCCTGGCTCCGGTCTCCAGGCTCATCAGGTAGATATTTTCCATATCGTCCGCTACCGCGACCAGAGAACCGTCGGGGCTCAGTGCAACTTTCCCGGCTCTCGGAGCGACGGGCGATGTCCACAGCAGGCGTCCGGCTTCCCCCATGCGGGGATCGCAGAAAAGACCCTTGGTTTCCAACAACTCCTTGTCCTCGGGTATATCGGAGGCCAATGCGGCCAGCGCATAAAGCCAGGCCTCATGGGGCCGGTTGTCCTCCAAGGCGTTACGCGCTTTTTCGTCGAAAGTCAGGGCGCGGTGATAGTTGCCCACCTTGATCTCGCGCTCCGCCAGCAGACGTGCCTCCACGGCCGCGGCTTTTTCCTGGTCGGCCTCCTGTTTGGCGGATCGAGCCGTCAGGTACAAGCTGAAGGAGACAACCGCCAGCAAGAGGGCCGCCGCACCCGCGACCTGGGCCAGGTTCTTTCGTTTCCGCAATCTCCTGGCCGTTGCCTCTTGCCGTCGCGACAATTCCAGGCGTTCCGCGACACCGGCAGCCACGTAATCCCGTTCCACGGAACCCAGGTGGTCGGCTTCCTGTTGGACCAGTTCTTCCATGCGCACCAGCGGCGCCCCACGCAGCAATTGATCGGGGTCGCGGCCGGCCGCGTCCCATGAACGCGCCTGGCGTCTCAGCCGACCTAACTGTCGGGCAATCTCGCGATCCTCGGCCATCCAGGTCGTGATTCTGGGCCAGTTTCGAATCAAGGCCTCGTGGGCTACGTCCACCAGGTCCAGGTTGCGGGTTTCGTCCCGGTAACCGGTGAGTAATCTCAATTCCATCCAACGATGCAGCAGAGTTGCGGCGGTTTCCCTGTCAGTACCGGCGGCCAGCAGTTCTTCGCGATGGGCGCGACGGCGCGTGTCCGGCGCTCCCTCACCGGGATGAACCAGGCAAAGGGTGAACATTTTGCGCAACGTCAATTGACCGCGCTCATCCAATCCGCCGAACTCCGATTCGGCACGCCTAGCCAGGGCGCCTTTGATGCCGCCGATTTCCGCGTAAGCGGCCGGAGTGAGCAGGTTACCCTTGCGACGATGGTAGAGTTCCAGCAGGGCGTGCTCCAACAGGGGGAGTTCACCGGGAGCTCCGGCCACATCGTCCAGTATTTGGGAGACCAATCCTTTTTCGAATTCCAGACCGGCGAGGCGGGCCGGTTCCTCCATGGCAGCGCGCAGTTCCTCTATCTGCATCGGGCCGATTTGGATCAGGTTCTCCGTAAGCAACTGGTTCAAGCCGGGCCATTGCGTACAACGACCGATGAAATCGGAGCGCATCAGGAGAATCACGGAGACGGGGCTCTCCGGTTTTTCGAGGGTGTGCAACAGCGTGGACACAAACCGGTCTTTGTTCTGTTGGGATAGAGTGAACAGCTCCTCGAATTGATCCACGACCAGGTAGAGCCGTACCTCGGGGTTATCGATCAGAAGCTCACGGCCCATGAAATGCAGGGCGTCCGGGTTTTCTTCCAGGCGTTTCAACACGGTCTCCGCATATTGGGGTCGGTCTCGGGCATTGAATAGGCGAGCAAGTGCAAACGCCGCTTCCTCCAACGGGTTGCTATGCGGCGTGAAAAGGGCGATCAGATGCCGGCGCTCGCGGAGGAGCGGAATCACTCCGGCCTGAACCACGGATGATTTCCCG
The DNA here is from genome assembly GCA_030066195.1 of Acidobacteriota bacterium. Taxonomy (GTDB): domain Bacteria; phylum Acidobacteriota; class Holophagae; order Acanthopleuribacterales; family Acanthopleuribacteraceae; genus JASJCB01. Next base: position 10,030 of record JASJCB010000048.1, on the reverse strand, counting down.
GAACCGGAGGGGCCCAAAACGGCGAGGAAACGATGCTGCTGCAAATGCTCGAATAAACGCCGGCTTATTGCCTCGCGCCCGAAGAAAAAGTCGCGATCCTGTTCGCGAAAGACCTCCAAACCGCGGAACGGTTGGTGTTTGGTCGGGAGCCGGCCGCTTCTCGACGCCGATTGGTTGAGGTCGGCGATCAAGCGGTCGATTTCTTGGGCAAACAATTCACAGGATGTGGTGCGTTCGGCCGGATCATCGGCCAGGGCTTCCAATAGGATGACGCCCAAACCGGGTGGAAACAGAACGTCCTTTGACGACGCCGTGTCCCGGCCCAGGGTCGGCTCCGCGTTCATCAATTCACGCACTACTTCAAGCGGTTTTAAGTGCTCGCGGCGCGGGCGTCGGCCGGTGATCATCTCCAGGAGTAACAGCGCCAGTGAATAGATATCGCTCCGTGCCGTAACCGCCTGGCCGAGGAGTTGCTCCGGGGCGGCGAATTGCGGGGTCATGGGCGAGGCGCCCCTGGTCAATTCCGAGAAGGCGCCGCCGGCGGAGCGGGCAATGCCGAAATCCAAGAGCTTGGGTTGATCGTCTCGACCCACCACGATGTTGCCGGGTTTGATGTCGCGATGAATCACCTGGTTACGGTGGGCAAAGGCCACGGCATCCAACAGCTTTCGGAAGAGTTGCAAACAGGCCTGAAGGTCGGGTTTGATCTGTTGACACCATTGGGTCAGGTTCACACCGGGCACGTATTCCATAACAAAATAGGGCAGGCCGTCTTCCGTGGTTCCCGCGTCCATCAACTGGGCAATGTTGGGGTGGCGCAGGTCGGCAAGAATCTGACGCTCCCGGCGGAAGCGGGCGATCATCTCGGGATTGGACCGGCTCTTATGAATCAACTTGACGGCAACGGTCATGCGCAGCTCATTATCGTCCCGCACCCCGCGATAAACCACCCCCATACCCCCGCGCCCCAACTCCTCGACAAGTCGGTAAGGCCCGATGGTCAAACCGGTCAGCTCCCCTACCCTACCGGAGCCGGATGAAGTTACCATTCCCCAAGTCTCTCCAGGATAAACAGTTTTGGGCCGGCAAAGGCAAACCCGATTCTAGCGGACGGACTTACCGCTGTCCAGGACTCACCATATTTCTGTTTGAGGGAAAGAGAAGAATAAAGCAAGCTCCCCGACCGGGCCCGGCACTCTCAACCTTCATATTGCCGCCCATTTCGGTCATGGCGACGGCGCAGCTGTGCAGTCCGAAGCCATGACCGTCCTGCTTGGTGGTAAAACCATGCTGAAATATAGAATCGATTTGCTCCGAGCTGATACCGCGGCCCGTATCTGAAATTTTGACAGAGGCTGATTCCCCGCTTACTTCAATCCTGATGGTGATGCGTTTTTCCCGCGATTCCTCCGTGGCCTCCACGGCATTTTTCAAAATGTTGAACAGAATGTGGATCAGCTTTACCTTGTCCACCCGAACCACCGGTTCACCCCGGTAATGCTTTTCCACGGTAATGCCATGGCGGGCCAGTGAGCTTTCTTGTAATAGTAAGGCGTCCTCCACCACCCGGCACAAAACGAGTTCTTCATGATGCACGCCGGCCACGGCATATTCCTGCTGGGCCATGATGACGTCCCTGACGGCGTTTACCTTGTCTACCAACCGGGAAGCATTGGTGCGCAGTTTTTGGTTCTCCTCTTCAAATGCTCGCTCCAATTTGAGGAAATAATCGACCAGTTTCTTCCCTTTGGGGTGATCCGTAAAAAAATCGGCCAGATGATCCCGGTGTTGGTCCAACAATCGGTTGACCGCGGCAATGCCTCGCATCTTCGATCCCTCGATGGTTTCCATGATCATCTGGCTGGATATGGTGATGGGATTGAGGACATTTCCCACATTGTGAAGCACGGAGGTGGCGACGGAGGCCATGCCGGCCGCATGGGCGCTTTCTACCAGTTCCTTTTGGGCGGCCTCCAAGGCGGCGGTGCGTTGTTGCACCCGGGCCTCCAGCTCATCGTTGAGGGCGGACAAGCGTGCTTCCGCGTTTTTGGCATCCTGGTAAAGCATGGCGTTTTCCAGCGACACCACGGCCTGGTTCAGGAGGACCTTCAACACCTCGATGCGTTGCGTGGTGAAGGCATTTTTTACCAGGGTGTTTTCCAGGTATAACACGCCCAGTGTGCGCCGGTTCCTCACGATGGGCAGACACAAGACCGAGCATACCGCCTGGTTTTGGATATAAGGGTCCTGGCCGAAACCACGATCTTGTGCGGCGTCGGCCAGCAAGACCCGGTTGCCGGAGCCCAGCACGAAACGGACGATGGACAGCGGTAGGAGAGAATCCTCATCCAACGGCCGGCCCTCCTCGGGGAGTTCCCTTTGATCGACGCCGGCGGTTGCCGCGACCTGCAATGAACCCAGCCGATCCAAGACCAGGATGCCCCGAGACGCCCCCGCGTTTTCGATGGTAATCATCATCATTTTTGCCAAAAAGGCATCCGAGGTAATTTCGCCGGCAATGGCCAGCGAGGATTTGAGCACCGATCTGTAATCCAGGTTATCGGCACTTCCGGTGGAGATGCCCCCATCCGAGGAGGTCCCGTGGGTGCTGTGTTCGCTTTCGCTGAAAACAGTCGGCGCCTCCGTCAAGGTGAGCGTGGTTGTCGCTGAAATAGTGTCCGATTCCAGGGTGAAAGCTTCCCGATTGCCGGGAGACTCCCGTTGTAATAAATGAGCGTAATGCTGCCTCATCCAGGTTACCTTGGCCTCGGCTCCCCAAATCCGGTAACATCGCAAAGCATCTTCCAAGTGGCCGGCCGCGCCCTTGTGATCACCCCAGTTCAGGTAAAAAGCGGCGGCATGTTCATGGACCAATGCCTCCAGGTAAGGATAGTCGTTTTCCCGGGCGGCCTCGACGGCCTGGTTGTAGCAGGCCGGCGCTTCGCCCAGCCGGTCTTTGAGCCGGGCCGTCTCCGCTTCCATCAGCTTCAGGCAGCACAGGAAATTATTCGGCGCTTGGGCAGCCCATTGCTCCATCTGTCGACGGGCGCCCTTCAATTCTCTCAAAGTCGATGCGCGTTTAGCCGGCGAGGCATTACGGGCCGACGCGGCCCGCGCGAGGAATCCATAGAAGCAAAGCTCGGCCAGGAGGGGGGTGCCCAACCAACCGCCGGGCCCGGTCGCTTCGCGGAAGTGTTCGACTCCCTTTTCGTAATCGCCGTAGATACAACACAACCGCAGTTTGATAATGTGGTAGGCAATGAACCCCATGTTGAACTGGGAGTCTTTCGTTCTCTGCAATAACGCGTCTTCCTGAAAACCCTCCCGACTGAGGGACAGGGGATGCTCTGTTTCACCGCGCAGGCTGAGGTGAAAATGGTGGAAAACCAACGCCGGATCCAAGATATCCGGGAAGTTGGCTTCGCGGATAAAGTCCAGGTGCCGCTCCGAACTCGCAATGATAGAAGCCAGGTCGGGTGACGGATTCCAGTAGATGAAACCCATCGACCCGTAGACCTGATAAACCATATCCCCGGATTGACGCGCCAATTCCATGACTTTCAGGAAACCGGGCCCAAGACGGCGGCGGTGTTGCTTCCAGCCAAGCCCCAACACAGTATGGGTTTGATAAACCCTGGCCCCTACAAAGGGGTCGCCGAAACGCTTTTGGAGCGTTAATGCCAATTGGGTATAGGCAATGGCTTGATCCAATTCTCCTCGCAGGGCGAGGACAATCCCATAATGGGCAAACGTGTTAGGGGTAAGCGGATTCATTCCGTAACGCAGCGTCAGAGCCAGGCGTTTCAAAATGATCACACATAAAAAACGTTCCCGACCCTGTGCGTAGGCGGGGGTTACCAAACTCATCAAAATGCGGATGATCAGTTCGGCCTCGGGGTTGTCCAGAAGCGGGAGCCGGGCCAGATCATCGACGGATCTGCCCGCCAATAGACGATTGACGCGTCTCGTTTCCAGCAGGAGAGCAAATCTGCCGGGATTCAGGCTCAGGCGGACACCCAGCAGGCGCAAGGCCTGAAAACCCGCTTCGGCGGCGTCCTCGATCGCCCCCTTCAAAATGTAATTGGCCATGCACATCTCGAAGACCCTCGCCCGGTCGAACCTGGTCTCGGCGCGGGCAAGCAGTAGGTCGCGCAGGGGTTCCGCCGTTTCCAGCTCGCCGCAGATAAAGGCGTAACGGCAACGGTCGAAGGCGGTGGAAAAGGCCAGGGAATAATCCGTGCGCCAGGGATCTTCGGGCAACAGGTCCATGGCATGGGTGAGATGGTTCAAAGCCTGCTCGAAGGCGGAGGACGCGGCGGCTTTGGCCCCGGCGGCAAGGTTCAGGCGGCACAGTTCCAGGCGCTCTTCGCAGCCGGCCTGCAGGGACTTCGCCTCGTTGAGGTGACCGGTAATTTCGAAAAGCCGCTCGCGAACCTCTTCTTCCTTTAAGCCCGCGAGCAGAGCGCGACCGATGCGGTAATGTGCGTTTTGCCGCTCCGATTCGTCAAGCATACAATAGGCTGCTTCCCGGACACGGTCGTGTTGGAAGCGAAAGTGGATGTCGATATCGGCGAAAGCGTCCGGTAAGGAGGGACCCGACGATTCGTGAATGAGGTGATGGTGGTTCAGGGGCGCCACGATTTCGTTTTCCATGGCGGGCCATAAGTCGGTAAGCGTTTCCTGCATGGTGCGCCCGGCCAAAGCGGCCAGCGTCCTCAAATCGAAGCGATCCCCGATGCAAGAGGCCAGGGCCGATAAATGCACGGCCGGCTTGGGCAACCGGCGCAATCGTTCCAGCAGGAAGGTCACCACATTGGGAGAGGAGGCCAATTGGCTGATTTGGTCCAGATCCCACCGCCAGGAGCCTGTTGCGTGATCGAACCGGATCAGCCCTTCCTGGTAGAGGCTCTTGAGGAAGGTCACGGCAAAAAAAGGATTACCGCCGGTTTTGGCGAAAATGTTCCGGGCCAGGGGCTCGACCGCCTGGAGTTCAGCATGAAGCGTATCGGCCGTCAATTGGGCGAGGTGATCTTGCTGCAGGGGTGCCGGCTTCAGTTCACGAGGACGGCAACCCTTTTCCGTGAGCGAGGTCAGAACTCCGGCGAGGGCATGGCCCGGGCCGATTTCGTTGTCGCGATAGGCGCCGATGAGCAATAAATGATGTTTGCTCCGTTCTCCCACCAAGGCCTCTATGAGTTGCAATGAGGCGGGGTCGGCCCATTGCAGATCGTCGATGAAAAGCACCAGCGGATGCTCCGCGCGTGCGCATACCCCCACGAATTGACTGAAGGCGCGGTTCAACCGATTCGTGGTTTCCCGGGGACCCAATGCCGGCGGCGGTTTACCGGGGTCCACCAATAATGAGAGTTCGGGGAAGATGTCCGACAATACCGCGGCATGATCACCCAAGGCATCTTCCAGATGCCGACGCCAACGTTTGAGCTCGCGGCCGCTTTCGCCCAGGATCTGTTTGACCAGTTCGCCGAACGCTTTGCTGATCGCGCTGTAGGCCACATCCCGGTTGAGTTCGTCGAACTTTCCGCTTGTAAAATAACCACGCCGACCGGTAAGCGGTCCTCGGATCTCATTGACGAGCATGCTTTTGCCCGCACCGGAGGGCCCTGTGATCAGCAGGAATTCCGGGACGCCGGAGGTTACGGCCTCCAAGCAATCATCAATAACCCGCAACTCCTTTTCCCGACCATAGAGTTTGTCGGGTATGAGGAACAGGTGCGAGACATCCCTGCTCCCCAGCGGGAAACTGAGCGAAGCCGGCGAGTCCATATCGTGCAGACACCGTTCCAGGTCCGCCTCGAGACCGGCCACGCTTTGGTAACGGTGTTCCGGTTCCTTGGCCAGTAACTTCAGCACAATGTCGGAAACCACGCGGGGAATCGAAGGCTTGATCGTATGAGCCGGTATGGGTTCTTTGGCAATATGCTGGTGAACCAGTTCCATGGGGTCTTGCGAGGTAAAGCAGGGCGAACCGGTAAGCATCTGGTAGAAGGTGATGCCCAACGAATAAAAGTCGCTGCGATAGTCGATCCCCCGGTTCATGCGGCCGGTCTGCTCCGGGGAGATATAGGCCGGCGTGCCCTGCAGCATGCCGGGGCTGACGGTTGTCATGGTTTCCCGGGTGAAGAGTGAGGAAAGGCCGAAATCGATCCATTTCACCCTACCGCCCTCGATCACCAAATTGCTCGGTTTGACATCCTTATGAATCACATGTTGGTTGTGAATGGCTTCAAGGCCCGCCACGATTTGTACCGCGAGCTTCAGGAATGCTTCGGGCTCCAGCCCTTCCGGTGGAATATGCCGACTTAGCGCTTCCGCCCCGAAATCTTCCATGACGATGGCCTGGCTGCCGTCGAAAGAGATCAGGTCATAATAGGCAATCACATGAGGGCTGTTCATTTTCCGCCCGATTTCATATTCCCGGCGCAGTTGCATCAGCTTACCGGGATGACTCGTTTCCTCCGAGGGCGCCTTGATAATGACAGGACGACGATCATCCGTGTGATAGCCGCGATAGATCAAGGAACGGCTGCTTTCATGGCACCTTGCGGTAATTTCGTAACCGGATGTAAGCTGCATACACCTTCACTTGATCTCTAGCTTAGCCCGGACAGGGCTCCATTGATCTATCGGCCTGAGATAATTTCTACTTTATGAGCGAACCCTTCGCATTCGTAATTGCAGCCGTTGGGTGAAATGTCTTCGCCTCTGAAGGATGCTGAAAGCGGATCGGCATGAGGGAATCCGGGCATTAACCACGGATTTGCCGTGTATCGGGTTCGTCAGGCTTCTTGGTTACTGAGGTCCCGTTCTTCGCCGGCTATGTGATCACCCAATTTTTGGGGTTTCGGTTGTAGACCATGTTCTCGAAGGGATCGGTGAAAATATTCATGGCGCGGCGGAATTCCATGTCGCTGACCGGAAAATCGTCGGAGAGCAGCAACTCTTGCAGGAGTTGTAGTATTTCGCGGGGATAACCGCCGGTGTTCAGGATGATCTGCCGCAGGCGCGCCCGCTGGTTATTGCCAAGCACAGCGGTCAAGCCCTCTTCCGGGATGCGTCTGTGGATCAGATCCTCGGCCATTTGGATGCCGGGGTCGTGCTCCTTGCCCGTGCGGTCGCGAACCTTGATCATGGGCAGGAATTGAAGGTCCGTCTTGCGAATGCGCGTGGCCAGGGAGGGCGGCACCTTAGATTTCCAAACGGCTCAGCTCTCCTTTTCGCTAAGCTGGTCCCACTATGTCTTCCTTACGGGTATCAAGAACGTCGATAAGCGGCGCTTTTATGAGATCGAGGCCACTAGACAGAATTGGTCACTGCGGGAACTGCGGCGTCAGTACGACACGAGCCTCTACGAGCGACTCGCCCTGAGCCGGGACAAGCAGGGTGTGCTTGAGCTTGCCACCGAGGGGCAGGTGCTAACAACGCCCGCGGACATGCTCAAGGAACCGTACTCTCGATCTACATTTCACAATCAAATACCCTAAAAAAAAGCTGTGGACAAATGTAAGCTGTAACTGGCAACTTGAAGCTTGCAGCTTGTTTTGCTACTCTGTGATCATGATCACCTACGCAAGGGTTTCAAGGCTACCCATAAAGCCCGCGGCACCCGGATACCCGCTTGAATTCAGAGATTCACCAGGGGTAAGGTTATGACATCGATTCTGTTGGCCGAGGCGCGAACGCCGGATACCAGCCGGGCACGCCGCATTTTGGAAGAGACGTTTCCCAAGGCGCATCTGGTCAGCGCATCCACGGCTGACCAGGTTCAAGAGTTGTTGACGGCCCGGGCTTGGGATCTCATTGTCACCGAGACCTCTATCGATGAAGGGACCGCCCTGGACGTGGTGGAATTGACCCGTTCCCAGGACCCGCGGCCGCCCTTGATTCTGCTCAGCAAAACCGGGGCCGATCGGGTCAGTTTGCAGGTGCTCAATCGGGGGATTCGCGATCTGGTGATCGACACCGATGAGGGCATCAATCGCCTGGCCGAGTTGGGTATTCGCATCCTGGAGGAACGGCGGCATGAAATCCAACGCGAGCGTCGCGACCGCGACCTGGGTTATTTCTTTACGCTGGCTTTAGAGATGTTATGTGTGCTGGACGGCAAAGGGACCTTCCAGAAAACCAACCCCGCCTTCGGTCTGACCATGGGGTATCGAGCGGAAGCCTTGATCGGCCGGGGTTTTTTCGAATTCGTCCATCCCGACGAACAGGAAGCTTGCCGCCGAGACTGGCAGCACCTGATGGACGAAAAGGCCGGCGCCGGTTTCACCTATCGCTTCCGTCGCGGCGAAGGCTCGTATGCCGTTGTGGAATGGAGCCTTGCGGCCATTCCCGGGATGAACCAGGTCTTCGGCGCGGCGCGGGACGTCACCGAACGAGTCGCCCTGGAACGAAAACTGCGCTTCAATGAGACGCGCCTGCGCAACGTTATCGACGCCCTGCCCCATGCCCTCTTCATTACCAATGAAAGCGGCATCATCGAAAGCATCAACCCGGCCGGCGAAAAATTGTTCGGTTACTCCCAGACCGAGGTCTTCGGCGTACGCGTCAACTCGCTGTTCCGCGAGTCCGGCATGGACGACCTGGAGCCCTTCCTCCGCGCCGTTCCTCCCACGGGTCGGCAAGTGGAGGCCACGGCCAGGGCAAAGGGCGGCACGACTTTTGTGGTCAATCTGTTCCTCGCCCGGCTGGAATTGGGGGAATCGGACCTGTACCTGGGTTTCATCCGATCCCAAGACAAGGGTGGAGACGAGCCTGGACTCGAAGCGTCCCTCCATCACCGTTATCGCGCCCACCAGCGAGAGACCCTCAACGCCCTGGCTTCCAGCATCGCCCACGATTTCTCCAACCTGCTCTCGCCCATGATCGGCTATACGGAAATTGCCATGTCGGACCTGCCGGCGGGCAGCCCCGCGACGGATTCCCTGAACCACGTGCTGGAAGCGACTCATAAGGCCCGGGGCTTGATCGAGAATATCTATGCCAAAAGCAAGCGCAAGATGAGCCTTACCCCGGTGGATATTCAGCAGGTGGCCGGAGATACCTTGAAACTCATCGAAAGCCTGGCCCCGGCCGGCATCCGCGTTGCCCGCCACATCGGCGACTTCAGCGGTGAGTGTGTCATGGCCGACCCGAACATGGTCTCGTTGATGATGCTGAATATCGCCCAGAACACTTTCGAGGCATTGGGCATCCAAAAGGGTCGCCTGGACATTGCCCTGGAGCGCTTTGAATTGCCGGTACGCGATATCACCCGTTTCAATAATTTGAAGGAAGGCAATTACGCCTTGCTGCGCTTCTATGACAACGGGCCGGGTATCGGAGAAAAAGACCTGCCGCACGCGACGATGCCGTTTTTCTCCCGCAAGGACAACAGCCACCTGGGGATGGGGCTGACCGTGGTCGACAAAATCTGCCGCAAACTGGGCGGCGAGGTGCTGCTTACCGGCCCGCCGGACGGCGGTACCGTGATCGAGGTCTACCTGCCGCTGATCGCGGAAACCCCCGTGGAAAAACCATCGGGCAAACTGCGCATCCTGTTGGTGGACGACGAACAAGACATCACCAACATGCTGCGAGGCATCCTGGAACGACATCACTGCCAGGTGACCGTGCGCAACAGCGGCAGCGCGGCGCTGGTACATTTCAAACAGGATATGGACCAATTCGACCTGGTCATCACCGACCAACGCATGCCGGATATGCGCGGCACCCGCCTGGCCGAGGCCGTTCACGTGGCGCGTCCCTCGATCCCCATCATCCTGATCAGCGGTTACGGCGGCGAAGAGTTGGAGCACAATCTTCAAGACCTGGGCATTCGCCGCTACCTCATGAAACCGGTCTCCACCAAAGTGCTACTGGAAACCATCCAAGAGGTTACCGGCTGGAAGGGACCGTAATAGCCGGAAGGCATGACATGCAGAAGCCGAATGATGACCCGAGAGCAGGCTTCGAAAAGGTCCGGAGAGCCTCTTGTCGGGCAACATCTCAATAAGTTCGGGCAGGGTGA
>JASJCB010000195.1 GCA_030066195.1 Acidobacteriota bacterium | reverse complement strand
GTCGTGGTTGTAATTGATTTTGAAGAAGTCGCCCACGGCAAAATAGCTGAGTCGGCCCTTGTTGTCCGACTTGACCATGATGCCGTTTTGCAGGTTCCATTCCTTGCGATCGCCCAGGTTGCCGTCGGGACCCGCGGAAGGCCAGTCCCAATAGTCGTGGGCGTAGGTGTTGGCGGCGTCATACGGTTTCTTGAGTTTGGAGACATTGCCGAAGCTGTCGTATTCGGTTTCCTCGCTAAAACCCTTGTCATCGGTGACTTTCGACGTTTTCAGGCGGGTGGGATCGGACGCATCGTAGGTGTTTTCTATCGTGGCCAGGACGGTGTCGCCCCCGGTTTTGGCGCCGCCGGAACCCGTCTTCTTGATTTCGATCTTGCCGGGCTGCCCGTCACTATTGATGTTGGAAAAGGTAATCTTGTGGTCTTCGCCCTCGATAGCTGTCAGGTTCTCCTGATCGTAGACCATGTTGACGGTTTCCCCGGTCTGCCCGTCCAGAAACGCGGTAATGCGGCCGTAGATGTCGCGCTGCACGCTGCTGACCCGGCTACCCCGTTGGGCACGGACCACCCGGCCCATGCTGTCGAAGGTCAGGGTCGTCGGCGGTTCGGGATCCTCGTTCGCCGTCTTGGCCGTCGGTTCCGGGGCCTTGGGCGTGATCGTGACGGATTGACCGTTCCAGGTCACATTGACCTCTTTGTGGAAGATCTTGATATCGCCGCTGGGTCGGCCGTAGGCATCGTAAGTGACTTGCGTATGCACCACCCCGTCCGGGTCGGTGATTTTGGTGATCAGACCGGTATCGGGATCCCGTTCGATGGTGGTACTGCCGCTTTGCTTCGGCGTGGGTCCGACCTCGGTGATGGTGGTCTTGTTCACGGTGTTGTTGCGCGTGTGCTGGATCTGGGTTTTCTGACCCAGGTGAGTGCTCGTTGTCGATGATGCGTAGTCGAACTGGGTCTGTTCCGTGGGTTTGGCCGTAACCCCGTCGCCCGCTACCGACAGGGAACGCAAGCCGCCGGAGCCGTGGTACTCCGCCGTGTGGGTTCCTCCCCGGTTATCCGTGAAGGCCTCCACGCGGCCGAATGCGTCGCGTTGATTGACCTCGAAACTCTCTCCGGCGCGCGTTACGCCTCTGACCAGTTCGCCCATCGGGCCGTAGGTGACCGAGCCGCTTTTGGTAAAGGCCGTCGGCCGATTCATGTTGTCGAAGGAGGAAGCGATATTGCTATAGGTGCCGATTTGTCCGCCCAGGTTGCCCATGGGACTGGCGGTGGTGCGAATGGTTTGGATTTTGCCGGCGTTCGATTCATTGCCGCCGAGGATATCCAGCGTCTGGTCATAAGCAAACATGCCGGAGCCGACCGTCTTCTGTTCGGCCGCGGTGACATAGGCGGCGGTTTCCATACCCGAACCCGCCTGACCGCTGATGGGGAACAGACCGCCGGGGTCCAGGCTGCCTTGCGCCGAAACCAACCCGCTGACGTGGTCTTTGGCAATCACCACGGGCAGGTCGTCGGGATAGCTGTAGGTCACCAAGGCGGCGCCCGCGCCGGATTTGGCGGCAGCGGCCTTTTTCACGCTGGTCAAGCGGCCCCAATGGTCGTAGTCGAAATCCACCAGGCCCACGCCGGGAACCATGTTTTGCGTGACCTGGCCCAGCCGGTTGGTTTTGGTCGGCAGTGTTTTCGTCAGGGAACCCGCCGTGGTGGTCATGCCGGTGATGCGCGGACTGAAGTCATCGACCGGGGTGTAAGTCGTCGTGACCCCGTTGACCGTGGTGGATGTGGGCATGGAGGTATCGCCGTACCAGGCATAGGTATCCGTGATACCACCCGCCGTTGAAGTGAGCAGTCGGCCCAGGTCATCGAAAGTGTTGGTGACCGTCAGCGCCCTTCCGAAGAGATTGCTTTCCTTCTTTGTCAAGTTGCCGGCGGCATCGTACTTTTCAACGGTCGAGGCGGAACCCATTGTGGACGTAACGGTCAGGAAACCGTTGCCGAAGGCGTAGGTCATGTCGACCGAAGTTCCGTCCGGTCGCACGATGGATGCCACCCGACCGGCGGCGTCATAGGTATATTTGGTTACCAACCCCTGATCCATGACCTCGACGGGTTGTCCGAATGCGTTGTGGGTGACGCTCGCGCCTACAGCCACGAAGGGCGTGGGGGGTTCGGTTGCATTGCTGCCGCCGCCGGAAGAACCCCCGCCGGAGCCCGAAGCGGCGGCATCCAGCAGCCCTTTCAAAGCGGCGCCCGCGGCAGCCGGTTCCATGATCTTGCCCGGTATGGGGAATTGGGTGGGCAGACCGTTCACATTGCGGTAGCTGCCGCCCGCCGCGCCGTAGTAATCGGTATCCGATGCCCCGGAAACCCGGCCGTCGATGCCTCTGCTCTTGACGGGTATCCCGCTCTTGGAGAACCAGGTTTGCAGCACCTTGCCGTCGTGGTTGTTAGTGGTGGTGACCCCGTTTTTATTCGTGGTCATGGTGTAGATGACCGGCGCGGCGCCTCCCACCGGCGGCGCCTGGTAGGTGGCGGGGTTCCAGAAGAAATCGAGGCCGGTTAGGTCGGGCAGGCTGCCGTCACCGGGGATGTCCAGGGTGGTGTCGTAGGTCCATTTCTCGAGGACGTCGAAGCGAGTGTGTTCCGACATGCGGCCGAAGTCGTCATAAGTGAAGGTTTCTTTCCAATCACCCGCACCGGTTTTACCGGCAGGGGGATCGGGGGGCGTGCGACCGAGGCTTTTGACCATGTAGGTTTTTGGACCCACCTCAGGAACGGGTTGCCAGGCCTGGTACATGATCTTGGCGCCCGTGGCAACGGATTTACTGAGCCAGGTCTCCTGGTTTTCCAGGCCAAAGGTGACGGTCCTGTTCGGGGTACCGCCGACGCCACCCAAGGTCACCGAGGGCGCCATGCCCGAAACCAGTTCGCCGGGTTGAATCGATTGCGGACCATAGCCGTGATCGATACTCGCCAAGGTCATGTTTTCCGAGCCGTTGTAGGCATACTTCGTGAACAGCTGGCCCCCGTAGCTGATTTCCTTCAGCCTCTTCAGTTTCACATCGCCCAGCTTGAAGGGTAGTTCCGACCAGATATAGTCGATGGTTCGGGGATCGCCGCCGCCAACCTTCGGGTTGAGGGTGACCCGGGTCAGGTAGTTGTCCTCGTCATAGGTGTAAACGGCTTCCACGAGACCGTGCGGGTGAATGTTTTTGGCCACCAGCGGCACCTTGCCCGTGGTCCATTCGCGAAGCATGATCCTGGGTTCGGCAACGTCGGCGGGATGTTCCTTGATCTGGGTGGGCATGACCGAAGAACCCTGATCATCGAGGAAGGAAAGTTTGTTCTGCCAGGGCCGCTTGACCAGATCCCGAACCGCCATTTGACGATACAACGAGGGCGGCGCGTCCTTGCTGAGATGGAAACGCATCAGGGGATACTTTCTGTGTAGCCGTTTTTCCTTCTCCGCTTTATCTTTCATTTCCGGATCGGTTTCTTCCAGTTTTTTAACCCGTTTCAAGATCTCCGCATAATCGGGTATCTCCCCTCGGGCCGACAGGTTGTAGGTCATGTTCAGTTTGTGAATGACAGTCCAGCGGCTGTCGTCTTTACCCATGAAAGAGGCGGGATCATTGATGATGTTGACCTTGCCGGTTGCCTCGCCCTGTGCGTCGCGCGCCAATTCGCCGATCAGTTCAAACTGCCCGGGGTGCTCGAACAGAATGCGCGGGTGAGCCTTCAATTCGTTGTTCGTTTGAGCGGTTTGGAACCAAACGGGGAAACCCATCACGGGCATCTGGGTGTCCATCATGCCGAAGCCGTAGGGACCGAACTGGAAGCGGTAACCGTCGTGATAGACTCGGCCCGCGGAAAGGTTCAGGCGGGCATCCTCGCTGTTCAGTTCGATGTCCGCGGCGGTGTGGTAGGGATGTCGGGTTACCAGGTCCACGCCGCTTTGGATGCGTTGCGGGTCCTCGTAGCGCGTAGGCGGGGAGCGATAAGCCACCACGAAAGCATTGCTGCCGCGTATGTTCCTCGACGGGTCCTCGGGATCGCGAATGAGCTTCCAGCGCAGTTCGAAGGGCAGATAGCCCTTCTCCCGGAGGCGTGCCCTGTTGGCGCTATCATTGAAGTGCAGGCGCACCTGCTCCGTGGAAAAGAAATAGTGTTTGCCGTCCCGGACCTTTTCGATGGTGATGGGATTGCCGATCGAGCGGCCGGGCCCTCGCGTGGGCGGGATATAGGTTGTGGGATCTTCACCGGAGGGCACGTCGGTATTCAGTTCGTCCAATTCGAAGAAGGACACCTCGATCGCGCCGTTGCCTTCAGCCTCGATCTCAAACGATGCCTGCTCGATGACGAAGGGCAGAAGGTTGTCATCGGGCGGGAGATCGCTATGGACCAGATCCGTGGCGAACAGCACCACGGATTGGCTGTGGAAGGCGCTGTCTTCCGGGATCAGGGTTTCTTCGTCGCCGGTCTTGCCTCTTTTGCCGGCGCCGCGCTTTTTCGCGGGTGTACCCAGGGCCCAATGGTTCATATCCAGAACATTGAATCCGCGAACGGAGTAGGACTTGGGAACCACGGGCACCCGCATCATCTTGCCGTTGCCGTCCATGATGCCGGCCCAAATCGTGCCTTCATGGAAGACCAGCCAACTGGTTTTGCCGATCCTGAATTCTTTCAAGATGAAGGACGGGTGGTCATAACCCGCATTGTCAAAGGCCGGGGTGTGATTCTCCAGAAGGTGGCGCAGATCCAGGATATGAAGGTATCCCAACTTGTCGGATATGGCGATCATGCCGGTGCTCTTGTCCGTGGCGATGTCGCGAATGCCCCCGGCGTTGAATTGGAGGGCGATATCGGGTTCCCGGTAGGAAAATGGCAGCGGTTTTTCGCTCTTGGGCAACTGGTAGATATAGAGATAGCCGGTTCCAATTGCCCCGGTACGGCCGTAGTTGTCGGAGAACACGGCAAAATCGGCCTGTTTGAGGGTCGGGGTCTGGGCCCGGCTGTCGAGCCAGGTGAGGCCTTCCACGGCGCCGGTCGCCTTCCCGCCGAAGGAAGTGCCGCTGGGGTATTCCGTTTGGATGAGCAGGCGTTCGTCGTACCTGACCCGACCCTCATCATCCAGGTCGGTGAGGCCGCCCATGGCCATCCCCAATGCCGGCGGTTGAACCTCCGGGTCGAAGGTGTAGATAGCGGGCCGCATCAGGGAGGCGTTCAGGAAGCCGGGCGCGATGCCGGTCTCGGTGCGGCGGAAGAAGGTTTCCAGGTCGTAGCAATCCCCGGGGACCGGGTACTGGGCGACCATGCCGGCATACTCCAGGGAGAGATCCACATTCAGGTCGCCGCCGGTTTCGGTCTCTTGAATGCCCACGGCCACATCATCGGGAGCCAGATTGCGGAAGACCTCGAGAACGCGCGCGATATCGTAAACGCGCACACTGCCGCGAGGCACATAGGCCGTGTTCAAGTCTTTGACCGCATCGAAGAAACCCGCGAATAAATAAGGACCCAGCTTTGCCGTGGCGCGAGGCCCGCCGCGTTCCGAGATCGGGATCCCGGAGCCTTTGACAAAGCCCCCTCCTTTGTAGTAGTAGAAATAAATTTGGCTGTTGGCGCCTCCGGTCAGCGAGGAGGCCACCACCGCCAGTACCGTGCCGACCGGCAGGTCGGTTACCGCAAGATTGCCTTCCTCTTTGGATGAGGGGGGTAAGGTCGCGTTCAGTTCCCAGGGAAAGAACAGCTCGAATTGAAAGCGGGCGCCGCGAAGTCCCTTCAGGTCGAAGGTGGCGAGCAACTCCATGGGCGAGAACGGCCTGCGTACATCGTACAAACGGGCTTGCGCGTAAGGTATCGCACCCAGTCCGAGTCCGGTGGTTTGGTCCACGGTCAAGGCCAGGTTGCGGTAAAAGGCGACGGACGAGCGGTAGTTGTTATCGAAAAAATCGGGTTTTTCTACCGTGGCTGTATGAAACACCGACTTGGACGTTTCGATGGTTTGGGGCGTGGGGTCGCTGTCCGTGAGGTTCTGAACCGTAATGGTATATTTCCTGCCGAACCGCAGGCTGGGATTGGGCCGCGCGTAGACCTCGGTCACCAGGTCTTGTGAACCGACGGGATCGCCCAAATGACTGTACATCTCTAAAGCGACACTTCCGGAACGCGACGCGTCTTCATAAGTCAGGGTGACATTGTTTCCGGCAAGGCCTTTGACCGGTTCGCTGAAGGTAAGCTGGATCGGCTGATCCATATAGACGTCTTTTTGGCCGTTGGTCGGCGTGACGGAGAGCAGCAGGGGTTTACCGGGTCTCTGGGACGGGGATGAGCCGGTGAGCACCATGAAGCTTTCCTTGACCGTACCCTGTTGCCCGTTCTCGCCGACTACGGTTACCGCGACAGTCATCAACTGTTCCGCGGCCATAAAACCTGCCGGCACGGTCACGATCATCGAAGAGGGTTTGAATTGGATGTCGACCTCGGGAACACCGGTCGCCGTAGCCGTGCAGTTGTCGTAAAACAGTTTCTCCGAGGATTCGATCTCGAACTGCATCGCCACGTCACTGCCGGCGGTAAACATGCGGCGCTGGTGGAAATCTCGCGTTCGGTTTTCGTCGACCATGAATTGGTTGTCGACCATCAGGCCGACCGCTGTCTTGACCGTTAGGCGCGGCGGTTGCGGTCCCAAGGTCTCGACGGCATGAGCATTGGGGTTGAAAATCACCTGGGAAACCGCGGAATTCCCCTCCCTGTTGACCACGTATTCCATGTGATTGGCCTTGGTGGCGAAGCTGCGCACCTGGCCGGTGACCGGATCGACCCCGCGGGCGGCCCCCAAGGGGCCGAAGGTTTCCACCAAGGTCTGACCGCCGCCGTCGGTCACCCCCAGGTAGATGTACTTGGGTGGAAACGAGTCGATGATGCGGTAGACGGGCGCGGAAGGAACCGGCAAATAGGCACCCGGCAGGGTGCCGTGCCAAAAAGACCTGTTGATGGGAATCGCATCGATGATCGGGGCCCATGGTGACTCCCCCCAGTTCTCCCGCAGGCTGCGCATGACATTCCGGATGGGGAGACCGTAGTTGGCGTCGACCCCGGTCTGCACCACCGCCACATCGATAGAATCGTTGATGATGCCGCGCATGCCGCCGTATTGCAGCATGAAACTGTAGCGATCGCCACCGATCGTCACCTTGCCGCGGCGCTTCCCGGTTGCGTCGACGATTTCACCGTTGGTGACCTTGATGCTGTCCATGAAAAAGGGGACGTCGTGGGCAACCAGGTCCGTGCCGCCCGGCTCGGAGGGCGCCATCAGGCCCTTGACCAGACCCACCAGGTGGTAGGCCTCGTTCTCTTGCAGGGGCGCGCCCAGTTGGAAGGTGATGCTGCCCTCCAGGTCCGGCAACGCGCTGCCGTCCTGCGTTCTCAGGGAAAACGCTTGCAGGGTGGTGGTATCCGGCCCGTCGGAAAGGGCGGGGATATCGAACATATCGGCTTTCGCGGCGGCCTGGTACTCCGTGATGGTGACCGTGCTGTTGACACCGTTGTTCACCTCTTTCACATTGAGGCGCGCCGTGGGCGTGATATCGATACTGAAGGGCGTCGTACCCATCAGGTAATCGTTGTCGCCCAGGAAAACCACTTCCAGGCGATGACTGACCCTCGTGCCGTCCGGTAGGATAGCGTCCAGATAGATGGCGTCGCCCACGTTGCCCACGATATCTTCTTTGAAAGCGACGGTGTTGGTGATGGTGCCCTTCCAGGTGTAGGGCGTGTCCTCGTTGACCAGTGAGAGCCAGGTGCGGTTGGGGAAGGCGTCGGCCGGGCCGTTGATATACAGGCTGTCGTTTTCCCAACTCAGATAGAAGCGCGTCAGGTCGACATTCCCCGCGACGCCGTCGATGCGGGTGCGGAAGGTGACGCTCTGCTGTTGTGTGAACGGATTGCCGTAGAGGCTCTGCAAACTTGTGCTCACGGTCAAGGTGTATTCCGTGTCCGGGGCCAGCGAGCGCAAGGGGAGGATATTGAGCCGCGTGCGGTTGAGGTCGGCCAGAATTTGCAGGGGAATCTCGGTGGCGCCCGATGAAACCAGGTCGATGGAAGCATCCAGGTTGCCCTGATCTTCCGTGACCGGCAGGGAGAAGTCCAGCACGATTTGCGGTAACCGCGCCACGAACTGTTCCGCCGCTTGGGGCGTGTGTTGCGTCAATTGGAAGTCGGGATCGGTCAACACCAGGTCCTGGTTGATCAGGCTTGCCACACCCGCGGTGGCGGGCAGTTCCAGGGAAGCCGTGCGGCGGGATGTCGGTTCCAGGGCCGCCAGCGTTGTCGGGGCGACATCGGTCGGCGTGGTGTCGATCTGGTAGTCGAAAAAGAGATAGGCGCCCGTGCTGCCGCTGACAGCCGTGTAGGGATGGTTATTCGAAGAAAGCCGGACGCCGGCGGCCGGCACGGCGCCGTCATTGACCGTGCCCGAGATCAGGGTTATGGGGTCCTTCAGGCCGACCAACGCATAGACGCCGCTCTCCCGGAGGACATCCAACGAGGTGTCGTTGGTCCAGTTCGTACCGTCGTACTGGAGGCTGTCCAGGAAGCGCCGGCGCGTCTCGCCGTCTTTTTGCACCAGGATGACCGCGGCAAAGCCTTCGGCGGCCAGTTGCAGGGAAGGCGTTCCCGTAAGGTTTCCCCCCAGCCACAAGTTGAAGGCGGTCAACACCTCGGCATTGGGCGGCAGGACGATGTCCGCGGGCGGGGCTGACTCCAATGAGGCGGCTGTTGCTCCGGCTTGCGTACCGGTGAAATCCAAGGTCAGCCCGCCGACACGGTGAGTAAGGTTGGTGAGCAGGCTTGCCTGGAAGCGGTCGCCCTCGGCGGCATCGAAGAGGATGCGGCCGTAACGCGTGAGGTCCGTGGTCACGGGACCGCGCGCCTTAACGGCCAGTTGGCCGCCGATTCGGCTGTCGGCGTGCTGGAGGGCCGTGCCGTAGTTATAGCAGTGGATATCCAGGGTGTAGTTACGGGCATCCACATCACCGTCGATGCGCTCGATTTGCTCGGATGTGAGCACACGCGCACGCGAACCGGAAAGCACGCTGCCGTCGCTGTTCACATACAGAAAGTAATGGGTTTGGGGATCTTCAATGATGGAGACTTCGGCGGGGAAGGTTGTTGCCGAACTCATATCGCCGGCGGCGATCACGGCATCTTCCGTGCGCGCCAGGACATCGCCGGCAAGAGGCAGGGCGCCGGTCAACCAGGGGTCGCGCACGGCGGCCAGGTAGAGACCGTTGCCGGTTGCGGTGAAGGTTCCCTGTAGGGAGAAGGCGCCCGATGTTACAACGCCGGTTACCGTCCAGCCGTCGTTCTCCTGCTTCAGCAGCACCACGTTACGGTTGCTTTGCAGCAGCGGCAGACGGGCGGCATTGAAAGCGACGGTTCCGGTCCCGGTCGCCCCGGAAACCTCGAAACCCACCACCGGCGACCAGCCCAAAGGCAGCAGGACAGGCAGGCCCTGGCCCTGAAACGCGGTGACGGAGGCGCTGCCGGAGAAACCGCTTTGCAGGGTAATCTCGAGATCGTTGTCCTTGGTAAAAGGCGAGGCCACGGACTGGGCGGCATCGCGGGCGGTCAAGCGCAAATCGGGAATACGGCGGGCATCCACGGCTTCCGTGTAGGTGCGGCGGACGGGCAGCCGGGCCGGGTCGTCGACGGTAACCGTGACGGGATGCCCCATCACGTAGGCGCTGTAACCGCCCTGACTGTCGGTGGTCGTGGTTATCGGGCCTTTCGGCGTGGTGATGGTAACGGTCACGCCGGAGAGGGGCTGACTGGTTTCGTCGTCCAAGACGGCGCCGAACAGGTAATGGCGGTGCGCCACGGCGATACTTGCCTGATGTCGATCGGTGTTGCCGTACACGTCGCGAACCGTTGCGGAGACCGGGATGTCGCGGCTGTCACCCGTGTGAGTAAAGTTCTGACTGAAGACGGCATCGGAACCGCTGTAGACCCGATTGCCGTCCACATAGATATTGACCTCGGCCAGATCCTCGACGGGACCGAAACTGTAGCTGACGTTGTAGCTCGCCCCCTTGTCGATGATCGTGGGCAGGGTGTGCGCGATGGTGGGCAGAGTGGTCTTGCGATAAACGGTGACGGCAAGCTGACCCGCGTTGCCCGCGGCGTCCTGAAAATCGTAGGTAAAGCTGTTTTCGCCTTCCGCGAGCGGAAGGTCTGCCTCGGCAAACCGATTGCCGGTCAAGCTGATCGGAGCGCCGGAGCGAGAAAGGGTGGGCGTGCTGTCGTGATCATCGAACAGCACGCCGTGAATATCGATCGTGTCCCGATTGGTTTTCAAGCCGTCGGCAGGGCCGGTAATGCGGAGTTCGGGGGCCTCGTCATCCAAAATAATTTCATACTTGCCGACCGCGTCGGTGTAGGTGTCTTTGACGCCGCGAAACAAATAGGCATTGATGCCCGGCAGCAAGGTCACGACCTGGGAGAAGGTGCCGTCAGGATTGACGGTGAGCGTCGCGCCGTTCATGGTCAATGCGGCATCGAGCGGACTGATCGAACCGCTGATGGTCGCGCCGGGCGCCGAAGTGTAGGTGGTTCCCTGGTCGAAAGTAATTGCCACGGCGGGATCTTGCGCCGCGACCGGGCCGGTCAGCAGATAAAAAACGAGCGAGGTGCAGGCAAACCAAAATCGTTTCAAGGCATTCTCCGTTGTTCTTTTCCCGTAACAGGCTGTCGGACAATAAAAAGGTCCGACCGTGCCGAAAAGCTGAGATAAAAATATTACGGGGGTTTGGAACATTTGCAGCCGCACATGGGGCTGACTAAAATACCTTACGGTATCATTTACCGAATTGTAAAGTATTTTCTCATCGACACGTCAAAGTCACTCAATTCGTCGGGCTTTTCCTAGATCCTTACCGGGAGGATATGAGGATCCGGGCATCTGGTACTCGATTGTTCCCGGGAACACATGAGCAGCCGGCGTCCGGTACGCTATTGTTCCCGGGAACAATCGAGTTCCGGATTGTAGGGGCTTGGTTGCTAATGGGAACAACAAGATATTTTTCGACTAAACGGACGTTTATGCAGTCCGGCATGCTTTTTGGCTGTTTTATGCACTGCTCTTCGACTTTGCCGAGGTCCTGGTCAAAACCCAGCAATTCCTTGATCCGACGACCCGCATTATATAGAATGGAAACATCGTTCTAACCACAACCATGGGATTTGAATTGTTCTGTTGGAGGTGTGAGTATATGTTCCTGTACCAGCGCCCGATGATTGTAATACTATTTTTTCTAATTTTCTTTACGGCAGGGTCTGCCGGTGATCCGTTGCCTTCTTGGAATGAAACTCCTGTCAAACAGCGCATTCTTGCTTTTGTTGCATCCGTCACTAACATGGCTTCCCCACAATTTGTTCCTCGCTCCCAACGAATAGCCGCTTTCGATTTAGACGGGACGGTGATCCTGGAAAAACCGGACGCGGCGGGCGTGGCTTTCCGCAAAAATCTCGAAGAGGCTTGCAGGTCTTTCCACGGTTCTAATAGGGGCGACGAAGCGAATGACCCTTGCCGGAATGTGCTCGTGAATCTCACCGTGCAAGAGTATGAAACAAAGGTCGTGGATTTTTTCGAAAATACCCCTCACCCCGTTTATCAAGTACCCTACAACCGTTTGTTCTATGCTCCCATGCTGGAGTTGATCGACCTGCTTCAAAACAACCTCTTCCAGGTCTATATTTGTTCAGGCTCGGATGTCGATTTTCTGCACCCCATTTCTACCTGCTATCTTGGCCTGCCCAAGCATCGAATGATAGGGAGCGGTTGGAATTATGAGCTGCATGGGGCGGGCCTGAAGCGGGTCGAGCCTGCCTTTACAGATAATCTGGGCAAGCATAAGGTCTTGAATATCCACCGGAGTACGGGACATGCCCCCATATTGGCGGTGGGCAATTCCGACGGTGATCTGGAGATGATGACCTATAGCCATGGGAGGACGGGGCCAACCCTCCAATTATTGGTTGTCCATGATGACGCCCTGCGGGAATACAGTTACCGGGAAGGCGCCGAGCATGTGATCGCGGCGGCAGAAAGGAACAACTGGGCCCAGATCAGTATGAAGACCGATTTCAAAAATATCTTTCAGCCGGGAGTTAAGCGGTGATTTTGCAAAACCGGGGTATTCCCATCGACCCGGAGCACCCCATGCAAATAACGATTTGCGGTGCGGGCCGGTTAGGTCATGTTCTTATAGGCCTGCTCGGCGGGCGGCCCGGCATCAGACTGCATGTTCTCAGCCGCAATGCCGAGACCCTGAACAGAGTGATGCCGGGGTCAGGGGTCGCCGTGTTGCGGCCGGGTACGTCGTGCCTTCATGGAAAAGCGGATCTCATCAGCGACAGGCCCCAGGATGTCATTCCCGGCAGCCGGGTTGTGCTCCTGACCGTACCCAGCCAGGTGCGGCCGCGCCTACTCACCTCCCTGGTTCCTTTTTTGGACCGGGATCATCCTGTTTTCGTGGGCGGCATCCCGGGCCTCGGCGCCTTTGACTGGGTTGCGGCCAAGACCCTGGCCGATATGGACAATGTGGTCATTTGGGGGATCAAAGATGTTCCCTATACTTGTTCTCATCTGCAGCCAGGCCGTCAAGTTACTTTGTTGGGTTCAAAGAAACGCCTCTTTCTCGCGCTCCACGCCGATCATTTCGAGCGCTGGGGAGAGGAGGTCGCCACGATCGTGAAAGACCTGTTCCGCATTCCCGTGGAATTGATCGATGATTTTCTGGCCATCACCCTCACTCCAGGCAATCAAATCATGCACCCCGCCATTCTTTGCGGTATGTTCGGGCCCCAATCCCAATGGGATGGCAAACCCCTTCCTACCCGGCCTTTGTTCTACGCCCAATGCAGCGAACTGTCCGCGGAATTGCTGAGCCTGTGTGATGAGGAGGTTCAACACATCAAAACCGCGGCGCTGAAGTTTGGCGCCGGAGATTTGACATGCGTCTGGCCCTTGCGGCAGAACTTGAAAGAGGTCTACGGCGATCAGGTTGCCGATAACCGGACGCTGCTTGCCGCTTTGCGCACCAACAGCGCTTATGCCACGATTCGCGCACCGCTGAAAGCCCACGGCAAAGGCTGGACATTGGACCGGGAGCACCGTGTTTTTGCCGAGGACGTTCCCTTTGGTTTGGAAATACTGATCGATCTGGCCCACAGGTTGAATGTTCAAGTCCCCACGCTTCAAAAGGTGAGGGACTGGGCCCGAGAGGTCATGGGTCATGTTGACGAGACCGGTGTTGCCTACATCCCGGAAAGCTGGCCCCATTATCGATAACCGTTCCTTTTAAAACGGCGAACCCACCGCCGTCAGGCTCCATTGCCTTAATCGATTGTCTTGTCAGGAGAATGCATATTGAATTCACTCCCACCCACCACTCGCTGGCCTTTCTTCCCTCTTTTTCTCATTCGCACCACCGGTTTTCCCATCGATTGGCTGGCGGAATTGCGCCATGAGGAAACCTATCGTGCCGTGGCGGCCTTTTTAGATCTGGAGGAGGGACGCGAGGCATTGAGCCGGCGTTTCACCGATGAACTTTTTCCCAAGTTGATAGAAGACGGTGAAAGTCGCGGACTGGACCGTTCCTATTTCCGCGCTTGCTTTCGGCTTCGCCGCCTGGTGATGCAACACGCTCCTTGCCCTCCCGAACGCGTTTCCTTTCTTGACAGCATCTCCATTGAAAGCTGGGTAGAAAGCTGGAATACAACGCTGACCCGGTCGGCGGTGAGCATGGAAGAGATCACCGCCCGATTGACCCGGGAGTTGGCGCAAACCCGGCAAACCCTTCATCGCCGGGCACAAGACCCAAAAGTACAGGAGGCCTTGTTTCTCTGCAGCGCCAATATGTACCGAAGGGGGGTTCGCGCCTACCTGGGCCATTTCAACAAGGACAAACGAACCAGCCGCATCAAGAAAATCGAACGCAGGCTGTACGGTTACCTTCAGCGCTTCTGCGCCAAAAACGAAACGGCCGGTTTTTTCGGCCCGGTGGATTACGGTATGCTGGATCCGAATCAGGATACCGGCCTGGTCCTTGAACGCCTGCCCGAAAGGAAACTTCAGAAAAGGCTGTCACGGCTAAGCCACTGGGCGGTGCAGGCTTTAGCGGATATCATCAGCAAGGAACCCGCCGTCCGTCCCTATTTGACGCCTCGGCTGCCCTACCATTATCGGTTGGAGAAAGACGGCCGCCTGCTCGATACAGAAAACTTGGTTTATATTCCTCTGGAACGCGGTGAAAAAAAGGCGATCGGCCTCGTAAACGATCTCAGGACCATGAGTGACATCATCACGGCGGGCTCCGATTACTTGGAGGCCTTGCAAAGCCTGGAGCGGAAGGGCCATATTCATCTGGGACTGGAAATACCCACGGCTCACTTCGATCCCTTGGGCCGGCTATGTGAACAGATAACGGGTCTGCCGCCCGAATGCGAGACAAGATTGCGATGGTTGCAGCCGCTGAAAACACTGGCCGAAGAAGTAAAGCTTTTTTCTACGCAATCTCTTGAAAATAAGGACGCCGCCCTGGAACATATCGAGGAAAAGGTGCGGCGGTGGACCGGTTTGGAGGGACAACGGGGAGCCGGTCGTATCTATGCGGACCGACTCATGTTGTTTGAGGAGGCCTTGGGAGATGTGCGCCATTGTGTAGCGGGCCGGCATACCATTGCGCACCTCGATGAAGAACTGAGCCCGGTCATGGACCTTAGCGCGTCCTATAGTCTCGTGATTCAAAAGGCCTATCACCGCCGCGGTTTGGGCTTGTTCCAAGAGTTGAATCAAGGAAAACCGGTTCCTTTTCCCGCTTTCGCCGCACGGTTCAATGCCGAAGTTCACCTGGCCGATTGCTTGAAAGATCCGGATGTCGTCAGCTTCCGCCGAGCCCTGGTCACGCTTGTCAAGAACCGAGGCTCCGATGACCGGACCGTCCATTTGACCCGGGAAGACCTCGCGCCGCTCTTATTGCCCGTCCCGCCGGGTACCATGGTTTCTCCCGATATCTTCCTGGCCGCTTCCGGCCCGGAGCAGATCGAGCAGGGGGACTACCGCATTTATCTGGGAGAAATTCATTATGGAGCCCAGGCTTGGAGCCATCTCTGTGTATTTCGCGAAGACCGCGCGGAACTGGAAGCGGTTCTGGCCGGCATGTTGCCTCCATGCCCAGAGGACACCATACGCGTCAACAAGGTCCTGGCGCGTCATATGGGCAAGGTGTTTTACCCCAAATTACCGGGCTACAGCTATGAGGGTCTGGGGCGATCCGCACGGCCCCGGCATCTGGTCTTTCCCTATTCCCAACTGGAAGTGGCTCTTAAAGACGATCGTTTGGGCCTTTACCATGACGGCCGCCGGGCCGAAGTATATCCGGATGACCGGCATACGCCGACAAACTGGCTTTTCGGCGGCCCCCCCGTGGTTGTGGCGCCCGTGAGAACGGGCTCCCATACACCAAGGATCATGCTCGGTAAAGTCGTCTACCAACGGGCGCGATGGGATCCGGATGTGACCCCTTGGAAAAGATTGATCGGGCTCCGGGATGCCCGGTTGATGATCGAGGCCGAACGTCTACGCCGAGCCTGTGGTCTACCGGTTCGTTGTTTCGCAACCCTGGCCGGGGAACCCAAGGCTTTTTATGTGGACTTTGCTACATTGTTCAATATGGAATTCCTGGCCGCGCGCTTGCGGGGGTGCGACAAGATCTACTTTACCGAGTTACTGCCGGACGAGCGCGATCTCTGGTTTTCCGGCCCCGGCGGCCGCTATGGATGTGAGTTACGGTTTACCGCCGTCGCGCGCTCGTAAAGTGTGCGGTAACGCCCAAAAACGGCCTTCAGACCGAATCGTTCCATGCACTCGGCATGAATGCGGCGCCCGTCGTACACATGATAGTTGCCGTGAATTTCACGCAGGGCATCGGCCATAGCCTGTGGATCGTCCGGTTCGACCAGCAGGCCGTTGCCGCTTGTGACCAGATGCTCCGGCCCGCCGCAACGTGTGGCCACCACGGGCTTGCCGCAAGCCATTCCCTCGATTAAGGGCAACCCGAAGGTTTCCAATCGGCTGGCGCAAACGATGACGTGGCTTGCTCGCACACATTCACCGATCTGCTCGTGCGGCAAGCATCCCAAGAAGGATATTTGGTCTGAACATGTTTTCTCCCCGGCCAGCCGTTCCAGTTTTTCACGCTCCGGGCCGTCTCCTACAATGCAAAGCCGCGGTTCGCTATCGGCAAAGGCAAGACTAAATGCCTCCAACAACATATCCACGGCTTTCACGGGATAAAGGTTGCTGATCAGGGTAAACACGAAAGGGGCTTCCGGTAACAAACCGGGGTTGGGAAAGAAGATCTCGGGGTCGACAAAGTTGCCGATGACCTCGACCGGGCGGCCGGATGCCAACGCCTTCATGGCGTTTGCCAATGGAGGCGCAACGGCAACCACCCGGTCTACCCCTGCAAAGGTCTCCTGCAACAAGGCTTTTTGACGTTTTGTCAAGCTTCCCGCCACAAGCTGGGAGTGGTGCTCGGTGAGCACTACCGGAATACCGTATTTTTTTTTCAGGTAAGCACCCAGTGCGCCGCCGAAAAAACCGAAATGGGCGTGAATCACATCGGGTCGGCCTTCTTCGCGGCAATATTTTTGGAAAACGCGTTCGCCCCATACCCTGGTTAAGAATGAGGTAACTCGGGCCCAATGGAAGGGAAACGATCCCCGGCAACGGTAGGTGGGCAAACCGTCCTCGTCGGTCACCTGCAGCCGGCAGGAGCCCAAATGGCGGAGAAAGTGAGCCCAACGCCACCCTCGCGGCCAAAAACGAATGACCGGCGCCACCAGAACCCCGACCCGGTACCCTTCCCGCATCAAAGCCAACGCCGTTTCCCGGCAGTAACTCGCGCGGGTCGGCTGTGTTTCAGAGGGGTAATAGGATGAAACAAACAGAATGTGCAACGGGCATTTCTCCAGAAGAAAGGAGCGTCAGAGCGGTAACTCAAGGGTGGTGATTCGGCGCCTGCCGGTGGCTATCGGCAACTTGTAAGGTTCCTCGCCTCGCATCATATCGAATTCCCGGATGTCCGTTGCCGCAAGGTGTCGTATCACGGCGCCGGTTATCAGGTTACCCGGAGATGACGCGGCGAATTCGGGAAGAAAACCCCCGTTCCAAGCACACAAGCTATCTTGGGCGTTCAAAAACAACCTCAGTGCAATGATGCGGCCCTCATGACGCAAGGCAAACACCTTTATTTTCGATGATTCGAAGAGAGGGGGTAAGGACCGGGTGACAAAGGTTTGAGCATAAGCCCGGCGAAAGCAACTGGTTTCGCTATGGCGGGCAAGATGAAGATCGAGGAATAATTTGGGAAGGGTCGCCGGGGGCGTCGTCTCGGCTGAAAGCCGCACAATCTCGATGCCGTCCCTCTCGGCATTGCGCTCTATCCTTCGCATATTGGAACGGAATCTTTTGCTCAGGTTCGCCATATAGGCATCATATCCGTCGGAAAGATAGGCGAAAAGACAATAACGGGCGCCAAAGGGTTTCGCTTGCGGGAACATCTCCCGAGCCGCTTGTAAGCAGACCGAGTCATCGCGCAGGTTCTCCAAAACCAGGGTGTCCAACGCCATCGGCCCGTTTAAGACGAAATGGAGCAGGCGGCGGGCGGTGTCCGAATCACCGTAAGCGGTGATGATGTCGTTATAATCACTCATACCGGTAGCAAAGGCCCCGACGGAGGGCGGTCGTTTGATCAGGGGGAACACGCCGACCAGGGCGTCGTTGCGAAAAGCCGCCGTCAGAAGGGGTTTCCGTTGCGGATAGGCAACGAGCGCCGCCAGATACCATTGGGACGACCCAAAAACCCGGTTCACGGGGGAACGCTCCAGGAGCGCATCCCAGAGGGGAGCAAGGTTTTCGATTTGCTCTACAGCGGTAATCAATTTGATCTCGAGGTCTTCAGGTGACTTCATCGGCCGTCCACACAGGCAAGCCAACCGCCGTCTTCAAGCCCGCAGAGAGCAGCGTGATGCATGCCGTGGCGGCGCCAGGGATCTTTGCCGGGTCTTAGAATTTCTCCCAACGGTTCCTCGCGATAGATCTCCCGGGTGAGGGCCAAGATGCGGAATGCACGAAGTTTGGAGCCATATTCGGGCCGGCAATCCTGGGCAAAGCGAATGAGGTGTCCCTCTTCTCGAATTACTGGTCCTCCCGGTCTCGCGGCGGAGGGGTCTCCATCAATCAACGGGCTGCATACATGTTCCCGCCAGGGCCCTTTGAGGGTTGAAGCCCAATAGAGATTGAGGATATCGTGGCGCCAGGGCCTCGAACAGGTCAACATCCACCAGAGGTCGTCGTGTCGGAAAAGGGTGGGGTCGGCGTGAAGGCCCTGGATGAGCGGCGACACCGGCTTCCATTTTTCCGGGAAGGGGTCGGCCCGGTAGAGTTGCACACATTCGGCGCCCAGTGTTTCGGGCACCATGTACCAGGCATCCCCATCTGCAAACACACAAGGGTAGGACAAGTGAAAAGCTTCGGCCAAAGCGACGCCCTCATATGTCCACCGAAGACCGTCGGGGCTGGTGGCCCGGCCAATCTCACCGCGGTTCCTCTCCCGGTTCCATACCTCGAAGAACATGTGGAAGCGATGGTCCTCGCGGACGATAAAGGGGTCGGCTACAAAGGCGGCGTGCATACCGGTTATCCGCTCGGCGTGGAGTACCGGATTGACGGCCTTCTCATGGGGCGCCAGTTCTTGAAGACTCTTGCCGAAATATATGCCGATCGACCAGGTCCAACCCGGTTTGGGAAAGGGCGCCGGTTCATTGTCCCGCATTATCGATAACCTCCGGAAGGAAACACCGGTTCCATAGCCTACTCCAAAGAGCCGCGGTAAATGAGCGAGGGGATGTTGTAGGATTTCCCGTCAAAGAAATTGGCGACAGCCAGATAGGGCGTGCCGTCGATCGTAAAATAGGCGCTGTATAACGCGGCGGTGGTGGGCAGGCCCTGGTGGGGTATGAATTGGCCATTTTGCCAGATGTAGAGAGTGGAATTGATATCGTAGTAATTGGTTTCGAAAAAGTTGTCGACATAGTTGGAAACCAGAAGATAGTGCTTGCCACCAAAGGAAAAATAATTCCAATCCTGTGCCCCCTTGGTAGGTATGTCCTGGTAATGGGTAAACCATTTCCCGTCCCATTGGAAGATCTTGGAGTTGATTTCAGTGTTATTCGTGTTGGATACCCAGTTGGCCAGAGCCAGATAATGCTTGCCATCGATGACAAAGGGCTCCCAGGCACAGGCGCCCGCGGATTCAATGCTTTGGTAGTCGGCGAATTCCACGCCGTTCCAGCGGTAGATCATGGATTTGATTTGGGCCGATTTGTTGGACGAGAAATTAGCCACGGCAAGGTAGTGTTTGCCTTCGATCGTGAAAAATTTACTATCGGTGGCGCCCTGGGTCTTGATTCGTTGAAAAAGTTCGAAGCGATGCCCCCTGCCGGGGATCTCTTTGTATTCGTAAATATGGGAATGCGTATTGTAATTGGGGCAGTACTGATGGGTGATAAGTTTGGGATTGGACAAGTCCGGCTGGTTGGGGACGTTCCTGCAAAAGTTGGATACCATGATGAAGTGCCGAGTCCTGGTCTTGGTCTCGATCTTGACATGCTCCCAGGAATAGGCCCCCTCGGTGAGAATATCTTGGAAGTGTTCAAACTTTTTCTTCTCGGGGTGCCAACGGAATACTTTGGAGTCGATGACAGAAGTAAAGTCGTTCCAAGTGTTGGCCAAAGCCAGATAATGGTCTCTGTCAATGGTGAAAAAAGCCCACCCTGCCGCGCCGACGGTGTCGATCCATTGGTATTCCACAAACGTTGAACCGTTCCACTTATAAATGGCGGACTTGATGTGATGGGGCGCCTTCAGTTTACTTGGCGTGGCCTGGAGATTGGCCGTAACCAGGTATTGTTCGCCGTCAATGACAAATGCCTCCCAACCATGACAGCCGTACGTGGACATCTGCATGAAAGGTTTGAAAAAAAGTTTCTTATCTGGGTCGGGAAGGCCGTACAAGGGCAGAATCCAAAGAAAAACCGAATAGGGAAAAATATACTTGCTCATCGCTCCTCCTCGAGATCTCGCAATACGGCTCTGAAGATAGGTGTTTTTGTGTAGGAACCTCTTCCCGGCGTATTGTTCTTGTGGTTGGAAATGGTGAGAAACACATTACCGTCGATACAAAAAATAGCCCCGGGAAGCGCCCCGGTGGTCGCCAGCCATTGAAAGGGAATGAACTCTTCACCGTCCTGATCCCAACGGTAGATGCCCGAATTCACTTCCAAATTATTGATCTCGGCGCGCTTCAGTCCTTGGGGGCGTACGTAGGACTGCCGGTCCGGTTCTCTTTCCGGTTCCAGGTATTGGAACAAAAAGTTGTAATTGGCCAGTTGAAGGTAATGCGTGTCGCCAATTTTGAAGGGCAGCCAATAGTGGCCTCCCTCGGATGGGACAGCCTGAAACTCCTTGAAGCGAAATGTGCCGCCGATATCTTCTTCCCATCGGTAAATAATCGAATCGATTTTGGTAGTCCTCTCATTGCCCCAATTCGCCACGGCCAGATAATGGTCGCCTTTCATGGAGAAAGCGGCAAAATCGGTAGCGCCGCAAGTGGGGATATCCTGGTACCATTCAAACTGTCCTCCCCTCCATTTAAAGACTTTCGAGTCGATACAGGCCCGGTTGTGATTGCCGCTGAAATTGGCCAATGCGAGGTAGTGATCGTCGTCGATCGAGAAGAATTCCCAGTCCGTCCCTCCAAGTGACTTGAAAGACTGGAAGGCAATGAATTCCTCGCCGTTCCACTTGTAAATGACCGATTCCGTCTTGAAATCAGGGCAATAAGACGCCGTGGTTTGGAAGGGTGCCTGGGAAAGATTCCTGCCGTTGGGAATATTGATGCAAAAATTGGCGATCGCAAGGTAATGGTCTCCGTCGATCGAGAAATAGGTCCAGTTGTAGGCGCCCTCGGTCTCGATTTCCTGGATCGGCTGGAATTTGGACTCGGGGCCCGTCCACTCGAAGATTTTGGAGGGCAGGAGAGAGGTTTCTCCGTTCCAGGTTTGCGCCAGGGCCAGGAAGTGCCGCCGGTCGATCGTAAAATAAGTCCAGGAAATGGCTCCCGTGGTCAGGATTTCCTGATAGGGCGCCCAGGTGAACCCGTTCCATATGAAGATGGGGGAAAAGAGCTGATTGGTGGCGCCCTGCTTGACCCGCTGATTAGCGCCGCCCGTGATGGTAATGTCCGCCCCTACATTGGCGATCGCAAGAAAATTCTGTTCGCCGATCGTGAAATATACCGTTCGATGGTTGCTGTAAGTGGTTAATTGCGAATCGGCAACGAATCGAACCAGTTCTTTGTCCTCCGTCCAGTCACAGAGTTCATTCGAAGGCTTTGAAAAGGCCGGCGGCCTTATGCCCATGCCCAGAAACAGCGCGGCGCTTAGAAAACACAAAGTTCTTTTCACGAAGATCTCCTTGAAAGCATTCATTCCTGGGGTTTCTTATGGCGAATACCCACCAATAAAATGTCATCTCTTTGCGGAATGTCCCCCTGATGAAGCTCCAATTCAGATTCCAAACGACGTTTCTGTTCCCCAACGGGTTTGGAGGCAATAGACCCTAAAAGAGCCTTGAGCGCCGAACTGCCGAATTTCCGATTTCGGCGACCGGATTGATCACTGAATCCATCAGAGGAGAGATAAATCATATCCCCCGGCTTCCAATCGATTTCCTGATTGACAAACCTGTTGTGTCCCCTTTTCTGACGCCCCCCGATCGAACGGCGAGTGCCCTTGAACACCTTGAGCGAGTCGCTTCCGGAAGGGACCAGGTAAAGGGGCCGGTTGGCGCCGGCGAAGAGCAGATTCCCGAGGTCCCGATCGAAACGGCAAAGCACCATGTCCATGCCGTCATCGGTAGAGAACCGCTTGCTCTGGTGTAAGGTCTTGACCACCTCGGCATTCAAATCGGTCAAGATCTCCGCGGGGTCTTCCAGCTTGCGGTCATTGACGCTCTGGTTGAGCAGCGTGTTGCTGATCATTGACATAAAAGCCCCCGGGACACCGTGCCCCGTGCAATCGACCGCGGCAAAGAAAATATAGCGCTCGTTGTTGCCGAGCCAATAAAAGTCTCCGGAAACGATATCTCTGGGTTTGAAGAGGATAAAAACATCCGGTAGGTACTCTTCGATACGGTGCGTTCCGGGAAGGATGGCTTTTTGAATGCGTTCGGCATACTGGATACTATCCATGATCTGCCGGTTTTTTTTGCTGAGTTCCCGAGTACGTTGCGCAACGGTCCGTTCCAGATTCGCATAGACCTGCGCGTTTTCAAGGGCAATGGCCATCTGGGAAGAAAGAAACCGGATCAGTTCCAGACGCTCGGGAGTGAATGCACCGGAGACCAGGCTGTTGTTCAGATAAAAGGCCGCTTGAATTCTCCCTCGGGAAAGCAGCGGCGAGCAAATCACCGATCGCTGTACATTTCCCCCTTTAAAATCATCGGACAACCAATTACTTTTGAGAATGTCGTCGAGGACCACGTCTTTACTGGTCCGGAATACGAAGCGCACGATCTTGGCGGAAATCGACGGGTATTCCTCGATGGCGCGGCCCTCCAATACGGCAACCCGGCTGTCATCGATATGTCCCTCTGCCTGAATCACATGACGCTTGTTCTCGTCGAGGGTAATCAGATAACCTTGCTGCGCACCACTGTTTTCGAGAATGAAGCGCATGATCTTCTTCAGCAGATCGGGCAGAACCACTTCGCGGGAAAAAGCGTGAGCCGCCTTGTAAGCAATGTCCATATCCCAAACATCGGAGTGGGTGCTCATGGTGGAGATCGACCGAAAGGGATCTTTTGCGGCATAGGAGGTACTCAGTTCGGGATGTGTCTTTATCAGAGCATGGCATTTTCCCGATGCCCCCCAAAGATGAAAGTGATAATAGGCCTCTTTGTAATAGGTGACTGCCGGCTTGGAAAAGCCCAGGGAGTCTTGCAGGCGCCCGGCCAATTCGAAGGCAATCGCCTGATTTTGCACAAAGCCGGCCTCCCCCGCCTCGACGGCCGCTTGCTCGAACCCTTTCATCGCCTCTAAAAACCGACCCTCTACGCGATCGATTTCCGCATTCATCACAAGGTGCTTATGGCTGAAGTTAGCGGGACAGGACAACGCCCAATCGGCCATCTTATCCCGAAATCCGCGGGCTCGCTCCAATAGGGAGGCCCGTTGCTCCGGATCATCTACTTGATCGTAAAAAGCCAGGTGGTGGAGGGCCATGTAGAAATAGATTTCGGCGGTTTTCACATGACCGGGCAGGTTGCTCTCGATCAAAGCGACGGTCTCCAGCATCGCGACGCCGTCTTCAAATTGACGAAACAGGTAGAGGTCGCGGATTTGAGCGTAGTAGTACCAACACAGAAACAGGTTGTTATCCGCGGATTTCTCCAGGAAATCCTCCTCGTCAAAA
Organism: Acidobacteriota bacterium; assembly: GCA_030066195.1. Classification (GTDB taxonomy): domain Bacteria; phylum Acidobacteriota; class Holophagae; order Acanthopleuribacterales; family Acanthopleuribacteraceae; genus JASJCB01. The sequence continues at coordinate 286 of JASJCB010000195.1, read as the reverse complement.
GCTTCCACCCCCATCTCGGTCAATGGGGCGGCCATGAGTTTCGATAGCGGGACCAGGTTGGAAGGAGTGAAGATAAAATCGAGAACCGCGACATTGGTTCGTTTGTAGAAGGGAATGAGCGCTTTTGCTTCCTGATAGATGTCTTGCAGGGGGTAGCCCGCCATGATCTCGTCGCCGATAAGGAAAAAGCCCGCGTAACCCGCGTAAGCCTGGTCACCCGCATCCAGCGCCAATTCGAAGGCTCGGCGGTAATACTCTCGTGTTTTCCGCAAATTCTCCCGCCAGG
>JASJCB010000047.1 GCA_030066195.1 Acidobacteriota bacterium | reverse complement strand
AAAACGACGAAAGCCACCTTTCTGAGGTGGCTTTCGTCATCGTAACCGGCATGTGATGTGCCCAACACCGCCATCCTAGCAGGCCGAACCATGCTCCGCAAGCGAGATCGCCTCGGGGCTCCGGGTTCCGACCGCGAAACCCCTGATCAGGGCGCATCGACACCAGGGTTGGCGCCGAAAAATATATCTCCGCGCGTCGCGGGCCGTGGTTTTGACCCTAAAAAAGACCATACTCGCATCCACGGGCCGACATCCCTCGGCGAAGAACCTAAGGCTATGGACTTCCGGGGGTACTTCCTTGCGCCGGGAAGTACCCACATGTCACGAGTGGGTACTTCCCTGAGCAAAGGTGGTACCCATGGAAGACCATACCCGTACTTCCTGAGCGAGGGAACTACCCTCCGAAAATCAGACCCGTACTTCCCTGGCAAAAAGTGTAGACACCTGTCACATGTGGCTATGTTCCCGGTGCAGGGAACCTGCCATGGAGGTGCATGTGTGCACATTTTCAGACCTTCGGCGCAAGGAAGAGAGCCGGAATCTTATTCTGCTTCTTCCAGCAGCCAACGGCCGATCAGGGGGACCATGGGTCTGTGATCCGCATCCAGTAGCAGGCGTCCGCGTAGGTCCCTGGCCGTTGCTTTGTCCGGTTGGGGGGATTCTCCACGGGCCAGGGCGATGAGAACCCGGCGGGCGGGCTCCGATAATTCGCTTTGGATATAGCGGAAGTAGGTGCCGCCGCGTTCGAAAGCCGTTTCGATGACCGCTTCCAAATCGGCCGGGGTCCCCTGGCGGCGCTCCTCCTGGTTCAGCTTGTCGATGAGGTGGAAGCCCGTCAATTGCAACAGATAGGGCTGGCCGCCGGTCAGGTCGAAGATGGTTCGGGCCAGTTCCGGCGGCACGGCATCCTCCGGCATCTCGGGAATCGGCCGATGCAGCAGGTCGATGCCGGATGCCCGGTCCAGGTAACCCATGCGGATCTCGCGGATATTGATCAGGTGATCGTTCCACAGCGGACCCAGTTCATGGGGCTGGGCCGCGCCCGAGACCAGGATGCGGATGCGGCGACGGTGCTCGATGGTGGCGCGGATCAGGCCCAGGAAACGCAGTAACTCGCGGCGATCGCCGGGGAAGAGATCTTCCATGCGTTCGAATTCGTCGAAGCAGAAGAGGATGCGGTGATTCCCCTCCAGCCGGTCCAGGGTTTCCAGCCAGGCGCCGATTGCCTCGAAGGGCGGTTGGTCGGGCAGGTCGGGCAGGTCCAGCTTGCGGTCACGGCGGGCCTGGGTCCGCGCCTGTCGGACCATGGCGCGGAAGAAGGCGGCCGGGGTATCGACCGGGTTGTCTTGCAGGTTGAAAAAAATACAGATCGCGTCGGGCAACAGGTGCGGCAGCATCTTCAGGAGACTGGTTTTGCCGGTGCGGCGCGGGCCCAGCAGGGCCAGCGAAATGCCCTGGCCGGGTTCTCCCAGAAGCGTTTCCACCTCGCGGACCTCGGCCTCGCGCCCGCGAAAGACATCCATGCCGGATTCCGGGTCCAGCGGATTGCCGGCTCGGAAGGGGTTGGGCAGTTGTCGGGCGGCATCCGCTTCGGCTTCAGCCAGGAGTTGAACCGTTACCCGTTCCCAAGCCGGTTGGGCCTCGGTCAGAAGTTGTCGGGCGCCGAAGGAAGTATCGCTCCTGAGGTGGGTCCGGTTGGAGACCAGGATGGTTTGCGCCTGTTGCAGTTTTTTGAGCCGATGGTGGGGAATCGTGGTGCTTTGTAAGGCAGCCAGATAGCGGGCCGCTTTCACAAAACCGTTGAGAAGCGGGGCATCGGCTTCGATACCCGGCAGCCAGGTTCCCCGGAGTTCCACCATCGGGGGAAAATCTTTTCGATCGGCAGCGGTTTTCAATTCGAGGGCCTGTAAGGTGGCCAGGGCTCTTCGACCGATACGGCGTTGGCCGGGCGCCACGGCGCATGCGTCCAAGACGCTGCGAACAAGATCGGGGTTGGACGGTGCGACTTCCAGGATGTGCCTGTAAAGGAAGGGATGCGGGTGGTAGCTGAGTTCGTGATAAAGCACCGGGCTGTGCACCAGCGTTGTCTCTCTGTTTTTGGCAAGAAGATAGAGACATGATTGCTGGATAACTTCAATGAGGTAGATGGGCCAGCGTAAGAAAAGGCCGATCGATAAGACTCCGGGTAGGAAAATAATTGGTGAAAAAATTCCTATTTCGTCAAAAAAAATAAAGCCTCCAGCGACGCCGACAGCGACGCCTCCAGCGACGCCGAAAGCGACGCCGAAAGCGACGCCGAAAGCGACGCCGAAAGCGACGCCTCCAGCGACGCCGACAGCGACGCCTCCAGCGACGCCGACAGCGACGCCTCCAGCGACGCCGAAAGCGACGCCTCCAGCGACGCCGAAAGCGACGCCTACAGCGACGCCTTCAACGACGCCTTCAGGGATGCCGAAAGCGACGCCCATAGCGACGCCCATAGCGACGCCGCGAGCGACGCCGTAAGCGACTTTAATCCAATCAACGTCATAGCCAAAAAGGTCAATGACCGCAGAAATACCCAAGCCTAAAACGGATGTCCAGAAAACAAACAGCATCAGGCTGGTAAACGCAAATTCCCTTTCTACCTTGTGATCATTCGGCGCCTTCAGAACCTTCCAAAGTGATGTCTTGGGATCTCCACCTGCCTGTTTGACCATGTGAAGAAGCGTCACGGGCTGCATTAAAAACAGCCGGGAAAAGCGCCAAAAGCCAGGCAGGTGACGTTTCCGTTCACTCACTCCGCCGACTCCTGCAGGAAGTCCGCCAGCACTTCGCCGAATAACTCGTTTTTCCTGGTCAGCAAACCGCGATTGCGCAGGTTCAAGCGGCCTTGGGCTTTTCCGTACAAGACATCCGTCAAGGTCGTTCTATCCCTTGTGGTCAGGGTGTTCCAAACCTCCCGAAGTCGCGAAAAAGCCTCCGTTTGATAGCGATCTTTCGCTTCTTCCCGCGTCATACCCTGTTCGTGCGCATCCACAAGACAACGGCCGAGCAGTTGTAAATGGTAGGGATGACGGCCCGCCTGCCGTTGCAAGAGGGCTTGGTCCGCATCGGTCACCTTTTTGTCGCCGCGTCGGATCAACGCTTGAGCGGATGCCGGCTCCAGTAGACCCACGGTCACAACTTCCAACTGGTTTTGAAAGGGCGAGGTGCGCCCCATTTGCTCATAGATCAAATCCAGTTCGCGGCGGGAGGTGAGCACCAGTACGATGCGGCCCAGCAAACCGCGTAGTCGTTCCAGGAAGCGGTGGTCCAAACGCTCGATCACCGTACCGAATTCATCCACCAGAATCAGCGGCGGCAAACCCGCCCTGGTGTTGGCCCGCGCCCAGGCGTCGATCGAATCACCGGCGCGTTCGGCATGGTCGGGCACGGTTTCTCCGCAAACGGCCCCGGCAAAGGCGGCCATGGAGGCGCCCTCGGTCTGCAAGCCGTCCAGAAGCCGCAACACACGCCCGCCGGTCTGCTGTCGTCGATGCCAGGTGCGCAGCAGCGAGGTCTTGCCGATGCGCCAATCACCTACCAGCGAGACGCTACGCCCTTCTTCCAAGGCCAGTTCCAAGGCGCGCAGTTCTCTTTCCCGGCCGACAAAATGGGGCGGAATGGCCGGGCGCCAGGGATCGTAGGGATTGGTTTTGTCATCGGTTTCGCTGAACAAGCCGGTTGGGGGCGGTTCCGGCGGCAGGGTTTTGACGGCGCCTACCTCCGGAGGTACGATCTTGCGCTGTCGTGTCAGGCGTCGATAGAGGTCGTCGTAACCGGACGGCAACACATACCAGGTGGCGCCGCGCAGGGGCGTGGGAATGTGATCCGAATCCGCCGCCTCGAAAATCACGGGGATGAAGCGATGGTTCTCGGAGCCGGCATCGTAGAGATGTTGATAGGCCAGGGTGCTTTCCCAGCGAACGCCCTTGCCGGTCCCGGCCGGCGCCTTCCCGGACGCCCTGGCGGTAAACACTTCGGTGCAAACCGCCAGCACCCAATCGGCCTCGGCCAGGTTTTGGTCCATCCACTTGGGCCAACCCTGTGCCGGGTTTTCCTCGTATTGGTCCAGAATGGTATGCAAGCCCTCTTCCCGCAACCGATTGGCCAGTTCAAGAACGCGTTCGGCATGGGCCGGGGAATCGTGGCTGTAGCTGATGAAAACAGAGGGCATGCGAATTTCCATGGAATCGATGGTTCACGATGCTCATTTTACTTTTTTATTCGCCTCATGTGAAGGCACAACACTGAGACCATGGCAGGCGGACCTCTCCAAACCCCCTTTCGTTCCCCGGCGGATAAGCGGCGGGTCTGCCGCAAGCGGTTCACTTCCCGAGCGACGGAGTTGTTGTTTGCCAAAAGACAGCATCGTTCCCGGGAGTCGGTCCGCCTGTGCCGGAAAAGGGGGTTCCATTGACGGGATGGAGACTGTTCGATTCCCGAAACCCACCTTCAATCCCGGAATTGGTGACTCTTGTCGAATAATTTAACAACTTCCGCCCGGTTTTTGAGGTACCTGACCTTCGATGTGTCGGCCCCAATTCGGGAAATACAACCGAAGGTGACATTTGATTGACGTTTTTTTCGGTGAAAAAGACCTCGATTGACCCTTCGAAGGGCATCACGTCCGGGAACAAGACCGCCTGGCGCCACTCAAACCGGCTCCGTTCCCGGGAATCATGCTACCTTCGAGACCTCAGGGTAGTCCCATTCTCAGACCAAGGGCCCCTTTTACGGCTTAAAAGGGGGTCCTTGTGTAAAAAACTTGCTGGTTTGTCGGCAAAGTCGCCATTTAACAATTAAATGAGCAACTAAAAAGTTTCACAACATAAAGCTCGATTATTCCCGGGAGTAATCGAATATTTTATGCATTGTCCTTATGTCTTCCCGGGAACAATCGAGTAATTTGCGATCAATTCGAGGTCGTCACAGCATCTCCTCACGACTTGGACGAGTCCCTGGGAAAAAAGCCGGCCGCGATTCTCGCACCGTGCAAAAAGATGTAGAATGGACAACATCGTGTGGAGGTTGTTCATGAAGAACCGCTTAACCGGGGTCTGGCTTTTCTTTTTTCTTGCCCTCCCCTGCCTGGCGCGGGAGGAACCGTTCGAGGAAACCATCGAGGGATTCAAGACCCTAATGGGCTGGATTTGGGCTTATGTCCTGCCCACTCTGACGCTCACGGTGGTCACTTGTGGTCTGGCCTACAAACGGTGGCGCAACGTCAAAATATGGCATTATTCCCCGCTGGTTTTCGGGTTCTGGGCTTTTTTGTACATCCTTTACCTCGCTCTGCGCAACTGACCGGCGGCGGCCCTTGTCCTCGTCGGCATCGATGTCGAGATCGGGCCGGGGCAAAATCACATCAGGCAAACAAACGAGCGGCATGTCATGTCCGACAATGAAGATCTCCGGCCGGCTCTTTCGATAGGGCGGCAGGGGACAGAAGGAATTCTGACAACTTTCGAGTTCTTATCAGCCCGCCTTCAGCGGCGGGCTTTTTTCATCGACTTGTCCTCAATCCCTACCTGCCGTACTGCTAATCCGGAGAGTGCAGGTGAAACCTTACTGAATCAGGACCTTTCGCGGTACAGGGTCCGGTTTCCCCAAATAATATCCCTGGCCCATACTGACACCGTTCGCTTTTAAATAGTCCAAATCTTCCCTGGTCTCAATGCCTTCTGCCAGCGTATCGATACCGTAATCATTGGCAATTATCATCATTGCCTTGAAGATGGTTTGCTTGGCCTCGTCCAGGTGGATGCCGTCAATGATTGCCCGATCGATTTTCATGATATCCGGTCGCAGCATCAGCAACTGAAGAAGCCCGGAATAGCCTGCCGCGACATCGTCTAAAGCAATTTTATAACCCGCATCGCGATAGTAATTCAGTATTTTGATCAGGTGCGAACTATCCTCAACCTGTTCTGTCTCTACCACCTCGAAAACGATCCTTTTGGGGTCGATCTGTAAGGAATCGATGAGTTTGGTCGTTTCTCTCAAGCAAAACTCCGGGTTGTAAACGGCGGACGGCAGGAAGTTGATGAAAAGATGGTCTTCAATATCGGCATTACTCGCTGATTTGAGACAAGTTTTCCGCATCAGCAGGTCCAAGTTGAACAAAAGGTCCATTTTACGCGCGTCTTGAATCAGTAGACCGGGCGAAACAAGGGAACCATCGGCTACACCCCGGCTCAAACATTCATATCCGTACAAACGATTACGATCCAAGTCGACAACCGGTTGAAAGTGAACGGTTAGCGACTCATCTCGCAAAATCTTCAACAACCGGCTGTTTTCAGTCGAATAGACCCACTGCGCCAGTGGTCGAACTTTGCTCAACAGGTCAGGTCCATAAGCTTCACCAGGCGCCACATGAGCGATATGCAGGTGTTCCTGCTCGGCTTGGGTCAATGAGACCGATCGGTTCAGATTTTGAACAAACTCCCGAAAACAAGTGACTTTCAAGACGAGAGTGGTGTGATGCAACTTCGAGGAATCAGCCCCTAAATCGCTTGCTTCCAAACGACTGATGATGTACGGCTGAGGTGAATAGAGGACCACCTCGCCACCTTCCTCCATTCGCTTCACGATGGAACATTTTGAACAAAAGCTCATGCTTTCCGGCTCCGCCATATTTTATCGATTCACCTTGGAGATTATAGCACAGCGCCTCGTTATAGGCATGTCAATCCGGGAGACCGAACCTGCTCTTGTTGCTGCTCACCTGGTTCGTGTCGTCACACCAACCCGCGAATGCGAGCTCCTACCAGGGGACGTTTCGGCCGTCCCAGGCGATAAAGCGTCCGTTATCGGTCGATTCAAGGTCGACGATAATATCCAACAGTTGACGAACCGCACGTTCAGGTGAGAATAGTTTTTCCGCGGGAACTCCTCTTTGAAAAGGTTTGGAAAGATCGGTATCACAAGTACCGGGATGTAGAGCGATACACACGACATCACGGGCAGAACGCCGCAGTTCGATGGAGAGATTGCGGGTGAACATGTTCTGGGCGGCCTTTGAGGCGCGATAGGCATACCAACCGCCCAAACGATTGTCTCCAATGGAGCCCACTCTCGCGGAGAGGTTCGCGACGACGCAGTGCCCGCGCCTGGGCAGGAAACGGCTGAAATAACGGGCTACCAGCAAGGGTCCGAATGCATTGACCGCAAAGCTCTTATGCAGATTGGCCGCGTTGACGTCCCTCAAACGGCGCTCGGGCTTAAGGCCGTCCTCGTCGTGTAATACGCCCACGCAGGTGATGAGGAGGTCCAAGCTTTTCGTCTTGGTTTCAAGCTCTTCGGCAGCCTCCGACAGGGAGTCTTCGCATGTCACGGATAAGGGAAGAATATGCAGTCGGTCGCCGTGAGCTTGACGGAGTTCTTCCAAGGCATGAGCATTTGCGGGGTTGCGACAGCCCGCGAACACCTGTTCCGCAATACCGTGCTCCAACAGGCGTTCCACAAAAGCCAACCCAAGGCCGCGATTAGCGCCGACTACCAGGGCTCGGCTAAATGTCTTGTTTTCCGTTTTGGCAAAAGCACTCATCATCTCACCTCGTCGAGGGAATTCCCTACCCGACACTTCCCGGACTGGCCACCTTTTCAATGAAGTTTTCCGCCAGGTTGAAAAGGCGCACCTTTTTGCCCGCTTCCATGCGGTCGAGAAGTCGGACCATCATGCTCATACGGTGGTTACTTTGATAAAAGTCACGGTGTTTGTCGATAAATCTCCAGTACAACCCATCGACGATATGACACCAATCACCTCGGGCGAAATCGCTCATCTTCAAGAGGTAATTCGAGCCGCAGATATAGGGTTTGGTGGCAAAGATGCCCCCGTCGGAGAATTGACCCATCCCATAGACATTGGGTCCCATCACCCAATCGTAGGCATCGACAAACATCTCCATGAACCAACGATAGACCTCGTGAGGATGGACCCGGCAAAGCAACATCAGGTTGCTGAGAACCATCAGCCGTTCGATGTGGTGCGCATAGCCGTATCGAAGTGTTTTTTTGACGGCTTCATCCAAAACGGGAATCCCGGTCGTACCCTCGTAGAAGTGCGGCGTCAACTTCCGGGTATGACCCCAAAAGTTTCGTTTCTCCTGGACCTCGCTGAAGTTTTGATAGATGCCCCTGACGAATTCGCGCCAACCGATAATCTGGCGAATAAACCCCTCAAGTGAATTCAGGGGCACTTTGACATTCTCGGCCGTGTTACGGGCCGCATCGACGACTTCATCAGGAAGCAAAAGGCCGAGGTTGATCATGGGCGAGAGTACCGAATGGAATAGGAAGGGGTGACGCTCGGTCAACGCGTCCTGGTAGTCGCCGAAAAGGCATAACTTCTTGTAGAGAAAGTGGTCCAACCACTCCAGAGACTCTTCCCTGGTGGTGGGCAACCAAAAATCATTGCCGCTGCCGGGATGATCGGGAAACGTTTGTTTCACCAACTCGATAACCGAGCGTTCAACCCGGCTCAAGGTCTTGGGCGGCAGGTCCGGAATCTCGAGTCCCTTGGGCAGCTTTTTGCGATTGCTTTGGTCAAAGCTCCACTTTCCGCCGACCGGTTTCCCACGTTCATCCATCAGGATACCGAACCCAAGGCGCCGGCTTTGGTAAAACGTCTTCATAAAGGGTTTTCGAGAATTGGCGAGGTATTCTCGAAACTGCTCTCGAGAGACCATGAACAGTGGCGTCGGGTGAACGACCAATCGCAATCCCACCTGCCGGCAGAAACGGTTAAGGCGGGTTTCCATGAATTTGTCTTCAATTTCGTAGCAGTGAAGCGCTGTCACATCCCATTTCTCCAGAAAGGAGGCCAGTTTCTCCTCGTAACCGCTGGAGAGATCGCCGGTATCGAGTGCTTCATAGTGGACGCGATAGCCATGATCCGTCAGATCGGCCGCTATTTGTCGCATTGCCGCGAGGATCAGGATGATCCGGTTCTTGTGAAAGCGAAAACGTCTGAAAAGCGTAACATCCTCGGCCATAAACACCAGATCGGCCGTCTGCTTGGAAAAATGTGACGGTTGGAAAAGTTGGTTTTCCAATATGAGCCAGGCGGGTGCGCTCATCATTCCCTCATAACCGCGGCGTTTTTTTGCCCTCAGGTAATTCTGACTGACGATGCACACCGCAAGCGTTAAAAAACCCGAGGAACGACTCATTTTAACAGATGTTACCGGAGTGACCGAATCTTCCAACAAACCGCCCTGCTTCAAAAGGCTGCCTTGGAGTCCGGGATCATCGGGTGGGTAGGTGAATGCCGGCGGCAAGCCCACGGACGCCGGTCTAACGCGTCGCGGCAGCAATTTCTTCAGCCGGCGGACTTTCGCCGATATGGGTCACCCGCCGCTCTTCCTGTACTCCGACAGACGGGGTAACTTCTATGGATCTTGGTCTGACCGTGTTATGATGGCGATCGCCCCGGTCAACCCTTCCCGGCATCGAAACAAAGGAGCCGATGGATGACAGAAGTGCCGAAACCTTTGAACGTGGCAGTCGTGGGTAGCGGAATTGCCGGTTTGGCCTGTGCCTGGGCCTTGAGCCTACGCCATCGCGTCACCATTTATGAATTACACGCCGGTCTGGGGATGGATGCGGAGGCCGCAACCCTGAACGTTAACGGTCGGGAGTTGCGTGTAGATGTCCCCATGCGCGTTTTCTTCCCCGCCTACTACCCGCTGATCTCCCGGCTTTATGAACACCTGGGCATTCAAAGCGACGAAATCAACTATGCCGCCTCATTCTCCGGTTTGCAGGACGGCTTCTTTTTTCAATACACCAACTACCCCATCGGTCGCCGTCGCATTCCCTTTTTGACGCCGTCCGGTTTCTTCAGCGGCTCGGCCGTCGGCATCGGCATCGATTTTCTGCGCTTCAACCGAGCGATGTCCGTCGATAGGAACAGACTGGATCTGGACACCATGACACTGGGGGAATACCTGCAACGAACGGGGGTTTCGAAAGCGTTCAGCGATCGCTTCCTGATTCCCGCCTATGCCGGGATCGCCACCTGTTCCTATGAAAGCGTGCGCCGCTACCCGGCTTCCATTATCGTAGATTTCCTAAAATGCGGCCTGTTGACTACCGGCATGCGGCGGGTACGCCTGGGGACCGGTCAGGTGGTTTCCAAATTGTCCGCGAATGTTCAAGATATTCGCCTGGGGACGCCGGTCAGCGCGGTAGTGCGGAACGAGCAGAGTGTCCGGGTATCCGCTGCAGGCGTATCCGACACCTACGATCATGTGATTTTTGCAACGCAAGCCAATCATACACGCCGCCTCCTCTCGGATATCACCGATCGGGAAGACCGCATTCTCGCCCATTTCCGTTACGAGCGTAACGACGTGGTGATGCACACCGACCCCCGCCTGGCCCCTCGCAAGAAAAAATGGTGGTCACCCGTCAACTATGTGCTGAAGGAAGGAGCGACCTGTCCCATGGCTACCATCTGGATGAACGGGGTCCATGCGGCCATGGATATCGATCAGCCCGTCTTTCAGACCTGGCATCCCTATATGGACCCCGATCCGGGCACCCTGATTTCGCGAGCGAGTTTCGAGCGGCCCGTGGTCGATCCGGATTCCCTGAAGGCTCTCGATAACCTTGCAGCCCTTCAGGAAGAGGATAACCGCCGCGTATGGTTCTGCGGCTCATACGCCTACCGCGGTATTCCCCTTCTGGAAAGCGCCGCCGTCTCAGGCATCCTGGCCGCCAAACGCCTGGGCTGCCCCTTGCCGTTTGAGGAAACCGACGATTTGACAGCCGCCTCGGCCTTTTCTCCGGCCGAGAGCGCGGCATGAACGCCGGCGGCCGGCGGCGGGCGCATTAGGTGTCCGGGTAACGGTTGTGGTATCATTCCCAACCCGGCCGGGCCGGAATTGCAGGTGGAGGCGCCCCGCGTGGAAGACAAGATTCGCGGCGATATCGACCAACACATCGCCCTGTTCCAAAAAGTTCGCGAAGAAATGTTGCCCGAGGTGGTTGCAATCGCCCGTTTGATGCGCCGCGCCCTCGATGACGGCCGCAAGATCATGGCCGCGGGGAACGGTGGTTCCGCGGCCGACGCCCAGCACTTCGTGGCCGAACTGGTAGGCCGCTACCTCAAGGAACGTCCGCCCCTGAATGCCGTCGCCCTGACCACCGATACCTCCATCCTGACGGCCGTGGGCAACGACTACGGCTATGACCAGGTCTTCAGTCGCCAGGTCGGCGGTTTGGGTCAACCCGGCGATATCTTCCTGGCCGTCAGCACCAGCGGCAACAGCGCCAACTTGGTTCGCGCCTTGGAAACCGCTCGCGAAAAAGGCGTCGTTTCGGTTGCCCTGGTCGGCAAGACCGGCGGTAAAATGAAAGATCTGGCCGATCACGTGATCCTGGTTCCCAGCGACTGCACGCCTCGAATTCAGGAGGCCCAGCAATGGATTTGGCATACATGGTGTGATCTCATCGACCAACTCGCTTCCTAACCTACCCCAACTTTGACAGAGCAACACTCACTCCCTTTGGTAAAAACATAAAAGACAGAAACCTGCTGAACGGATCTTTTGGAAGAAATTCGAAAAATGCTAATATGAGCCCAGTTCGCTAAATGCATTCGGATCGAGGCAGAGATTTGGGAAATACAGTCACAATCGGTAACTGGCGCATGGACCCGGCGAAAAACCGGGTGGTCAATGCCGATGCCTCTCGTGACATCCATCCCGCCCACATGCGAGTTCTCCTCTGCCTGGCCGAAAACGCGGGCAGGCCCGTTGCCAAGGCCGACCTGCTGGAGCGCGGCTGGCAAAGTTCCCAGGTCTCCGAGGACAATCTGGCTGTAGCCGTCAGCCACCTGCGCAAGGCACTGGACGATGACCTTGACAACCCGGCGCTCATTCGCGCCGTGGGCGATAAAGGTTTCGAATTACACATTCCCGTGCCCATGGAGAAAAGCGACAACCGGCTTCGCAACCGCCTTCCTCGTCTGGCTTTACTGGTACTTATTATCATTGCCGTCTACTTGAAGTGGCGCGACTACAGTCAACCGCAACCACCCGTGACCCCGCTGTCCCAAGGCGTCAAATCCCTTGCTTTTCTACCCATCGAGCACGAAGCGGACGACTGGTTCGCCAGGGGTTATTACATCTGGCTGATGGATCGCATGACGGACCTGCGCCGGCTGGAAGTGAAAGCCAGGGCCTCCGCTGAACGGGCATCGCGCGAAATTCAGGTCGCGGCCGACAGCCTGAAGGTGGATGCGGTTCTCCTGGTTGACATGGAACGCCGGGAAGACCTGGTGATACTGACCGTACAATTGATCGGGAAGGGAAACGAAAGGCTTTGGACACAATCGTTCGAGGCGCCGAGAAGCGAAAGTCGACTTATGGGAGAGCGACTGCTGCGTGAACTGACCGCGGTTTGCAGGCCGGCCGATCAGGGAGTAGAAAACTCGAGTGACCGACAACAAATAGCCCGGAACGAAAGCGATGTCCACTTCTCCACCTATCTCCGCGGGCTTTACCTGATGGATGAAGGAAGCTTGGAAGACGCACGCGGCGTTTTTGCCGACCTGGTCGAAAAGGCGCCGGGTTTCGCCCCCGGTTTCTTGAAGTTGGCCCAAACCAGGCTGGCCCTTATCGGAGACGATCCCCTTGTGCTGCGGCCGCAACTATCCGATTTGAAAGGTCTCCTCAGCCACGCCCTCTACCTGGACGCCGACCTGGCCGAGGCTCATCTTGCGCTCGGCAACCTGCAATTCTTCCACGAATGGGATTTCGCGGGCGCCGAGGAAAGCCTGGACAAGGCCCTGGTCTTCGCCCCCAACCGAACGCGAAGCCACCAACAGATGGCCCGCATCGCCGTTTGCAAGGGTGATTTCGGATTGGCGGCACGGCACGTAGACCGACTCAAGCAGTTGGATCCGATCGGTTATCCCAAACAACTGGTGGCTTGGATCTACAACATGTCGCGCCGCTTCGAGGACGCCCTGGGAGAGTTGGCCCTGCTGGAAAACGAGAGCGTGGACCCCAACCTGCTGCACGGAACCTATGTACGCACCTACGAAAATATGGACAGGGAAGACGAGGCCTTCCGACACTACCTGATCCTTTTCGAGCGAGGCCGCTACAACGAAGACGAACTGGAAAAAGCGCGCCGCATCTTTGCGGAAAGTGGATTGGAAGGCGTCAACAGGTGGCTGATCGAGGACAAGTGGGAGGAGGGCGATATCGGTCAGTTTCAACCACCCCTGGCCGTGGCCCGCTACTGCGCGGGCGCCAACGACAAGGAACACGCCTTCTACTGGCTGAACAAGGCCCTGGAGTTGAAACAGACACAACTTTTGTGGATAAGAGTAGATCCCAAATACGACACCCTGCGTTCCGACCCGCGCTTCCAAGACCTGGTCGACCGCATGTTCCCCAATGACTGATTCCCCGGGCTGATTGAGTAGGAGGCGGGGACACCTCTGCCGTCCTCTTACATCACCCGGCATACGGTTCTGTACCAAGGCTTGTCATGAACGCCGGGGCCAATGAATCAGAAATCTATGCTGACCTCTTTGAAAAACACATCAACTGTTTTCAGCTTGGGTAAATCCCGGCGATAGGCTGCGGCCCAAAATTTGAGCTTGTTGCCGTGTCTGTCACGACGTCTCGATTCTCTGGGTATGTACTCGAAAGCATTGATTTGAAAATCAGCGAGTGCGAAAACCTCGTCTTGGGTAGAGATCCCGTCGGCATCGGCATCGAGCCAGAGAAACAGATTCTCCCACACAATATCGTCCGGCGTGATCAAACCGTCGTCGTTTCCGCCGTTGGCAATTTCGTCATACTGGGCCAGGCCCACATAACCGTTGGGGGCCGCATCTCCTGTAGCGATCATACGGGTGCCGCTCCCGAAGAGTTCGCTACCGTCATCTACAACACCATTTCCGTTGAGGTCGAGAGCGAGGAAAGCGTCATCTTCAAACGGCATCACCCATTGAAGAAAGAGTGGGTGACCATTGGCATACAAATCGTATTGAACCGCGCCTTCAGGCCCGGAAAAGTTGAAACCGTCCGAATCCAAATCCACTACGACCGGTGAGTGGTCATCGCAGTTCTGGGTCTTCCCTTGTTTGTAGAGGATAGTGTTGCATCGGTCGTTGCATGAGCCGAACGAGTCTGAAAAGTCTCCCGGAATCCAGAGGAAGGAAAGAACCAAAGAAATCATAGTGTCACCTCGACTTGGTTAGTCGTCAAAAAAAATGTTCGTGAATGCCCTGGTTTCAAGAAGAAAGAAGTTTTTCTCCTCTGTCCTCACAAGCATCTCGTTATAAAGATGGTTACCGCGCGGATAATGCATCGTCGGGTCCTTGGCCAGTGAGAAAACCGTGGCGGCGCCGTAGTGCAGTTCTGAATGACAGCCGATGCAGTTATAACGAACGGTTGCCAATGCATCGGAGTAGGAATTGCCGTGATCCGGGGCCGATTTGAAGAAACCGAGGAAGGTCGGGGCATCGAGCTCGTCTTCAGCAAGGCCCAGGCTTCCGGGTCGCTTCATCAGGTTTTCTCTGCTCATGGAGTAGGACAGTATATCGGTGCCGCGAAAATCCGATGTTTTTCGATCCAGGCGCTGGGTCTCATAACGAAAAATGCGCATGGTTACGGATTCCGGCAGATGACTGTCCGCGTACCTACCGTCTGTCAGAAAGACGCCGAAGGTTCGGAGGAGCAGTGTTTCCGTATTGGCGGGTAGAGGTTCTACATTGGATGAAATCGTGACGTTTTGTCCGTATTTACTGAAAACTCTTTTGCGGTATTCCAAGAATTCTCTTTGGGATATCCCAGGTGTTTTGACCAACACCTTGATGAAGCTTCTGCCCTCATAGGTAATGAAGTGCTTCGTTGCGGATTTGCTGTAATCGATCTCGTTCCAACCCGCCGTGCGGCCGTAGACCGGCTCGGGCAGATAAAGTTTCGGTGATTCTTCATCGAGTCTTGATCGAAAAAAAGTTCGATTCAGTTTGCTCGGGCGATGTTCCATGAGCTGATCGTATTCCGATTTACTGAGGAGCGCTCTATGAAAAACGAGCTTCAGCGCTTCTTTCAAGGAGTTGAGATAGGGCTGGTCGATACCGGCGCCATACCCTTCAAGTCTGTCTAACAGACAAAAGACCTGGTATACATCTCGTTGGAAAAGGCTTTTCTCCAAAACAGAAGAGAAATGCCATTCCGAATAACTCAAATCATCAATCAAAGCCAGGGCATCCTTTTTCTTGCACCATGTGACAAATTGAACGGCCCGCTCTACTGAGACAAGGGAGACCGACCAATACGAATCGATACTATGGGAATCCATCCGAAGGACTTCCTTGCCGGCATCCGAGGCCGGTTCTGTGGCAAGGAAATTCTGACGTGGTAGTTCTACATATGTTTCTACCGGCGGAATATTTTTGCCCCAGACATAGGAATTCGTCTGGATGGAAGGCAGGGTCTCAAGTGGAAAGAACAAGTCCAGAAACTCTCCGGCCTTGGGACAGAAGGAATAGGTATCTACGCCGTTGCCGAGGCCCAGGAGTATCGATAGCATCAACAACATGTCCAATCCTTACCTGTAGTACTTAGAGTAGAAGATCGCTACCGTGTCGCCGGACAGGTCCAACAAAGCATCGCTTGATTTGCCGTTACTGAACGAATGGATGGTTTTGTTGACATTATCTACGAAAAAGATCTTGTCGTTGTCGGCAGCGATCAGTTGTGCGGAAGCAGTGTTGAGCGGGACCGAATGAATCGATTCAACGCCCTCTCCATTCACCATCCAAGACAGATGGGCCTGGGAAGATTCGTCTCGAATCCAATAGGCGACACCTTTTCGGGCAAATAGAGAACCTTTGACGCTGGTAAAATTCTTCTTTGCAGCTTCCTTGCTCTTCAAAAGTGACTGGTCGTGAAAGAGATTGGCGAACGATGTCGGGCCGGTGATACCGAATACTCCCAATTGGTCCAAGGACAGTATGGGTTTATCGACCCCGGAGTAGAAGGTAGAGAACTCTTTGGATTCCGGGTCGAAGGCCAAAAGGTTTTTGACCCTCCGATGATAAAGAATGAACATCCCGTCAACTGTCGCGATCATTGGTGCGTAGGTTTTCAACGGGTTGTTATAAGTGGTGACCGACTGTTCCCCCAGATCGACTAGGTTCAAAATCGATCGAACCGTCCCGTCATCGGCCATGGACATAAAGGCGGCATAACGTTCATTCTCTTCTAGGGCGATTTGTTGACATGGTCCTTGGATGAAACCCGGAACGATGGAGTCGACCCTCAGGGCGTGAAGTGGTTCTCCGTCGGAAAGCTGCCTCACTTTGAAATAGGTTGCGTCGTTTTCGTTTTCCAGAGTGTAGAGATACCGGTCCGATTCGCCGAATGCTTTGACGATGCCGAGCGGTTTCGATTGAACAAGTCTCTTACCTTTGTAGACGTCCCAATAGTAACCGTCTGCTTTTTGGGCTAAAAGCGATATGTCCCCTGAAATCAGCGAGCTGAACATGCTGAAAGGCAAAAGGCACAATAGTGCTGTACGTTTCATGATTACCTCCAAAAGTGTGTCGCTTAGCATTGCGAATAGCCGCTGCATGAGCATTGTGCCTCTGTTGCCGCATTACCGGAGCAACTAACAATGGTGCAAACATACCGGCTGCCCCCACCGGTGCCGCACCAGGCTATACCGACAGCTTGGGTACCCTTGGAGTCGCAGGGGTCGTTGGGGTCGGGTTGCCAGGAAAGGTCTGTTGTGCATTGGTCCACGTAGGTGCAGCATTGCCAGACCCAGCACTGTAGTACCGGATCGGGAACTTCACAACAGGCGTTCCATTGTCGGGTAGGACCGGAACCGACAACGCCGGTGTTACAGCTACCGTATCCACAGACATAGCCGTGGAGACCGCAGTACTTACCAAAGCCCCCGAATTTCGGCGCGACTTTGCCCGATTTGATTTGCTTATCGAGACTCACATCCAGGGGAGAAGAGCTTCCGAAGACAGCCTGTTTTCCAGCTAGAGCCACACCGAAAAGTCCGAAAACTACCCTCGATGATTTAGAAAGGAAAGACCGCCGGCTCGAATACCTGGTCTGCTTTGCGGCAAGTTTCAAAAACCAACTTTGCTCATATCGATTCCCCATTTTTGTATCCTCCTGCTCAACGTTCTTGATCGACGAGTGTCTCTATCAGGCTCTCCACATTGCTTACATCATTGACCAGACCCTGGGCGACGACATAACCCGCGCTGTTTAAGGCAATCCCCACGGGTAACGACTTGATATCCAAACCATGCCTCAGCATAGCCCTATTGAAGAAATCGAAATCGCCCTGAAGAGGTGCTTGGCGGCCTTCATCCGAATCGTCATACACCATCATGAATTTGCAAGTATTGCCCCAGTGCTTATGAAGGGATAAGGCGGCCTTTTTGATGCTTGCGCACACCGCACAGGAGGAAGCCCCGAAGATCATGAGGGTGTTCGAGGTAATCTCATGACCAAGTAGGTCTTTGACCTGGTTCGAGATGTTTTCGCCCACTCGTGGCCCGTTGGAGGTAGCCCTTGCGCCTACCGGGCCGGTGTGGTTCAGCAGGATACCGACCTGCCTTACCACTACGAAGATTACATACATTAGGATCGCTACAATAAGCGACAGTATGATCAACCAAACTTCAATGATGTTCATTACTTAAATGCCTTTTCATATGCTCTGTTTCTTAAAACCTCACCTACCGTCAGGTAGGAGAGAAAGCCCGGAATGGCCAAAGTCAGAGGTATTAAGGTTGGTTTGACCTGACTCCAGTAGGCGAGTGTAGTGAGTAAAATTGCGATAAAGAGCACGTTTTCGACGATGGTTCTAATACCGAAGTTTCGATCGTCCATGCCAAAACAATTGCACGTAATCTCCATTCCTCTTTTTAAGACAAGGCCGGAAACCAGAATGAAGAGTGTGTGCAATCCGATGGCAACATAGGCACCCAGGGGATGCCTTATCAGCAAACCGATCAGTGCAACAAGTTCCAACATCGGAATGAGGTAAGTGATGAATCCTATCAACGAAGCGGGCATGTAGGGTATTTGGGTGATCGTGATACGAAAGGACTCCAACTTTCGCAATTTACTGATCGAAGAGACCATGTAAACGACGATCAGCAGGCACCAGCCGTAGCTGAGCAGGGCGATTAACGATGACTCCATGACAAGCTCCTCAGTTTTCGCCTTGGTCTTCTACACCCAATTGTTTAACCGTGAAGATGTAGTCGGAAGCCGCATTCTGGAAATGATCGGTATCAAGCCGCGTCATACCTTTGGGAATACGGGTCGAGATAAACTTCTTCCCGACGCCGGTCTCCTCGATCCGCCCCCAGTGAGGCTCATCCGCACACCCCGCTTTGCCCAAGTTATATGCATAAGCTCTGGACTGGATTTCCAGGGTACGACCCTTGCCGACCTTGAAGAAGACGAAGCTCTGCCGTAGGGTCCAGCCGCATGTTTTGCTATAAACCGTTTGCTGTTGGAGATTTTCCTTCAGCAGTTCATCGATGAAAGAATCGATGATCAGATTTTCCTTGTTGGTTAAACCGCTCCTAATGAATTGCAGCCACATCTTGCCGACATGACCGCCGAAACCGACGGCAGGGTTCAGAAAAGCAGACTCTTGACGAATTCCTCTACTCGAATCAAGTTCACGACCGGGCTTCGCGGGGATTTCGTGTACTTGGGCCGTCAGGTCACGTTTTAGGTTCGAAAGGTCGGAAAGCGTTATCGTAAGATTCCGAATTCCATCGGGGCTTAAGCCACGTCTGGCCAAATCGTTTTTGAAGTTGTGTAGAAAATCCGCATCTCTATCGGTAAGTAGTTCGCCTAGCAAAAGGTACAAACCGACAGTGTCATGTTCCGTCTGGTCCGCAGTATCGGTTTTTTGGGCGATTACAACACCCGAAAGGCACAATAAGACCCATAAGCTTATAAAAAGCTTCATGAAATCCTCCAGCATTTTAGGGTTGCTTGTTTTTCGTTTCAAAGAAACATAGTTAAATATGAGAATCGATTTAACTACTTCTAAACTATCATAACGATCGATCATTTGTAAAGTTTTTTAAAAGGGCGAAGTTAAAGACCGCTTGCGAGGAAATTGGTTGGCGTTGTGTTGCGGTGGAAATCGTTTCCAAGAGAGTTTTAGGATCGAATCAAAATCGATTAAGAGGCGGGGTCAACCCGCCGCATACACTCATACCCGCTGATTCCCTTCACTACCTTCAGGTGTTGTATCTTGTAGAATTTGGACTTCTCTTCCATCCAGGATACCCCATATGCGATTTCTTTTCGTCAGGTCAGCGCATTGCCTCCAGCTTCCTTCGGAGCCGCCTCGCGGCCGGCACTCTCGCCGTTGACCAATAGATCTCCCTGACGGGTCTGTAGGAGACTTGCCCCCAAGTGATGTCCCAAGCCGGGCCCGCAAGAAAAAAAGCCGGTCAGGGACCGGCTCTTCACTGTGCTGTGTCTGTGCTTCAAACAGGTTCGGTGGTCTCCGCTTCCTGTTTTCAACCGGGGTCGGGAAACCCCGTTTTGGTGATTTGGGAATGGTCCGTCCTCGCGACGGCACCGGAATCATGGGGAAGAATCCCGCCTCGACGGCGGAAAGGGCCGGTCAATCCATCTTCGGTGATTTGGGGACACCTCGGAATCGACCGGCGGGAGAGTGATTCCATGCTTCCTGGCAATCGCCGGTTTCTGGGGAGATAACCGCCGGCTTGCCTATGCTTTCCAATATAGGCTCCTACCGGGCCTCGGGACCATAGAGGGCTGTTCTCAAAATGGCTTGAGTACACCTACCTAAGCTTGGGAAGAAATACCTGACCCCCGGCAAGGCAATCCAATGAGCAAATTTGTTCAGGGGAAAATTTTTGCTTCTTCTTTAAAAAAAACCGGAAACCAACCGGCAGAAAACTTCACGCCGGACATGAGAACGATTTTTGCTAGCATATTCGTTAACGACCATGCGAGGTTTGCCCATGAAACTCATGTCCCAGTTAGTTTTTCTGATTCTGTTTTGTCAGCTTAACATTGCCCAGGACAAGGACT
This sequence comes from Acidobacteriota bacterium, assembly GCA_030066195.1. Taxonomy (GTDB): domain Bacteria; phylum Acidobacteriota; class Holophagae; order Acanthopleuribacterales; family Acanthopleuribacteraceae; genus JASJCB01. Next base: position 50,399 of record JASJCB010000047.1, on the reverse strand, counting down.
TATCCGTCAGCGAGTCGATCAAGGTCCGGCGTACTCTCATAGAAGTTCGCGTACTCAAAGCCGGCGGTCAACCGGTACTTGGGCTGGAAGCCGAGGACTTTCACCTCACCTGGCGCGGCAATCCGGTGACACTGGTGTCCACCCGATGGGTCGATGAGGAAGTGGGCCGGGAGGATGTCGACAGCGGCGAATTCTTCGATATCGACGAGGAAATAGACGAAGAAGCAGATGATCGCTTTTGGGACGAGGAGCCCGAACAAAAAATCCATGGTCGTGTGATCGTCTTCTTCCTGCAAAAAGACTCTACCGGCGAGATCGGCGGTGACCTGGCCCGGCTCATCCGGCCCGCCCAGGCCGTGATTGACGAATTGTCGCCCACCGATTATGTGGCCGTATTGTCCTTCGATTCGTCGTTCAAACTGAATCTGGACCTGACCCAAGATCATTTCCGGGTGCCCGACGCCCTGTTCGAGGGATTGACCACGGCCGAGGGAAAACCGTTCGGCAAGGGCTTCTTCCCCTCGATCGGCAAGGAAATCGATCGTTACAAAGCCGACCGCGTCAATGATTGCGAAGCGGCCCTCTTGATTTTGGGCGACGCCCTTGCCGAGTTGCCGGGCTCCAAGTCCATGATCTTCATGGGTTACGGCCTGGGCAGCATGAGCGGAACGGGCATTTCCTATCCCAATCATTTCGGTATGGCCATGCAGACGATCCACAAAAGCCGCACCACCGTTTTCGTGATGGACGCCCACGCCGCCGACTACCATACCCTGGAAGGCTCACTGAAAGACCTGGCCTTCAATACAGGCGGCCAGTACTTCAAGACCTACGGGGTGCCCATGAATATGTTCAATCGGGTCATCAAGACTATCGCCGGCTATTACGAGTTGGTCTTCGAGGCGCCCGAGGATGCCCCGCCCTATGCGCCCTACCGCATATCCATTGCCAAACCTCATTACGAGGTCCTGGTTCGCGAGCCCTACCGAAAGGTAAGACATACCAAAAAGCGGAAAAAGCGCTAAGCCTACCTTCCATTGGGCGGATTGAAGACATGGCCCAGCACGAAGTGAAAGGAGTCCTCCCCCTCGGTGCGGCCGTAACCCAGGAACATGGGCCCCAAAATGGTTTCCGCACCCAAAAAACCGTTGAAACCCGTTTTCAGGTCGTTGCTGTCTACAAAGTCCAGGCCGTCCCACACGTTACCGGCTTCCAAACCCAACCCCGCGTATAAACCCAGACCCAAAACCGGCGGGAGATCAGTCAATCGGCGGTAGTAGAGCAATTGGGCAAAACCGGCTGTTTGACCTTGGAGGGCGTCATGGGAGAGCCCGCTCATGTTGAACAGGCCGCCCAGGTTGAAGCGATCGTAATAAGGAACGCCGGAACCGATTTCGGTATCGAAGCGCAAACGTCCCATCAAGTTGCCGCGTCCCCAGCTCAGGGCCTGCACCAGGTTCAATTCTGCCTTTTCATAGTTTTCGTCAGCGCCCAGGCTTTCCTGGGAGGAGGTGAACTCCAGGTGAACCAGGGAGCCCCGGCGGGGAAAATCCACGTGGTCCATATGATCGGCAACCACTCGAAAGGAGAAACCGGCCAGATCCACGGAGGTATTGCCCGGGGTGAAGTCGGCCTCGTCCTCCTGCACATTCAAGCCGCCCGCGTAGACGCCCGTGCGTATTTCCGTCGAATAGCCGATTTGCCGGCCCAACTCGGCGCGGGCAAGCGTCCGCCGGGTGGTTGCCTCCACTCTGGAAGATTCCATGCCGAAAACCTCGTCCAGGTCGTGCCGCCAGGTGATGCGACCCGAGGCGAACCAGGGACTGGTAAAACCAAAGGGTTGATAAAATTCGCTGTCAATCGAATTCAGATCACCGAAAGAAGCGCGCGTTTTCCATTCCGCGCCGAAACGGTTGACCATGGTGCGCCGGTAATTGGCCAATATGGTGAATTCGCCGTTACCACGCAGTTCGGAGCGCAGCCGCAGACCCAGCCGCAGGAAACCGGGGCCGCGCTCATCCTCGCCCAACTCGATAACCAGCCGATCGGTCTCGCCCTCCTTCTCTACGCGAAATCCAAACTCCTGAAATTCGCCCAGATTGCTCAGCCGGACCAAATCCCGCCGAAGATTCTCCCAGTCCAGGGTGGTGCCTTCCAAGCCGGCAAGCTTCGCGGCCAGGGGCTTGGGGTCGATGCGAGTGAGACCTCTGATCTCCAATTGGTCGATGATGATTGCTTCGTGTCTTCTCTTGCCGAAGGTTTCCAAACGTTCCCGGTGGGTTTCATAATCAGCGGGGTCGATACCCAACGGCTTCAGGCGGTCCAGGCAGGCTTGTGCGGCAACGCGGCCGACGGCAATGATATCGTGCAACTTGCCGAAATCGAATGCGGCCATGTCTTTCAAATCCGGGGTGATCAGAATATCCCGGTCGCGAATCAGACCCCGGGAAACGATAATGTTCTGGTAGGACATCAGGTCAACGCTTTGCCTGGCCACCATCAAGGCATTGGGATCATCCAGGCCGGAGCCCGGGGGCGTACTGACATCGACCGCGATGACGATGTCCGCACCCATGGCCCGCAACGTCTCCACGGGCAGATTCTGCACCACGCCGCCGTCCACCAAAATGCGGCCGTCGAGTTTGACGGGACGAAATACGGCGGGGATGGCCATGCTTGCGCGAATGGCCGTAACCAGGTCGCCCCGGTCCAAAACGACGGGTTGCCCCGTGGCCAGGTCGGTGGCAACCGCTTGAAACGGCACGGGCAGTTGGTCGAAGGTATCCAGGTCCCTGATATGCAGCGTCTTGGTGCGCAGAAGAGCGTTCAGCTTGCGGCCCGTAATCAAACCGGAGCCGATTTTGAAGCCGGAGCGACCCAAGCCGAGATCGAAGCTGAACAGGTCTTCGCGTTCCTCCTGTTTGCGGCGAAAGCTTTTGCGGGCTCGGGGTTGGGTGTCCTTGAAGACTTCCTCCCAATCGGTTTCGGTCAGTTCGACGGCCAACTCATCGGGGGTCAACCCGGCAGCATACAAACCGCCGATTACAGCGCCCATGCTGGTGCCGGCGATATAGTCGACGGGTATGTTAAGTTCTTCCAAGACCCGCAAAACACCCACGTGCGCGCCGCCGCGGGCGCCGCCGCCGGAAAGGGCCAGCCCGATTTTCGGCCGCACCGAATTCACCGTCGGTTCGGACGCGAAAAGAGATACCGCCGGAACCAGAATTGTCATCATGATTTGCAAATGGAATCGCATCGTCGACCGCCCTTTCAAACAGGCAGTTATCCTATCACGAGGTAGGAAAACGCCTCCCGGAAAACACCTCCCGGCTCGATACTCGAGCGGTGAAATTTAAAAAACCGATAATTTCTTCACGCATGCGGGCAATTTTTAGGAATAGAACAGAACAATACCTGTAGCCCACTTGTAATCTAGAACAGGGTTGCTAAAATAACAGGATTCCCGCTCAAATGCGTGGAGGACGATTGGTGACCGGTTAAAATCCCGGTTACGGCCTTCTTTGGCCGGTCTGACCAGAACCCGGTTGGGGGCATGCGGTTAGGACGGGAACGACTTGTCGTGGTTATTTAGAACATTGTTGACCCGGAACATAAAGCAATCGAAGGAAAAATCTGAAAAGACCTAAAAAAGTATATCGCTTTTTTTGGCAGATCTGCCGATAGTATGCCAGAGAAGTCCTTGTTGACCAGCCGACTCGGAGAATTAAATGGAAAAAAAGCCCATCGAGGTACCCACGTTAACCAATGAAGAAATAGCGAGTTTTGTGCCGCCCAGTTTAATATATCCAGGACTCTCCGAGCTTTTCGGCCACTACTCTCGACTTCACCTGAAACAAATTATCAGCCAGCGCAACAGTTATACATGGTTCCGCTTCGTCGAATCCGAATCGAAGGCCCTCATTTTCAAGAAAATGGCTACGCGCATCCTGTACCGCATGTTGAAGCGTAAGAGCCTGCAAGAGATCTGTTCGGGCAATGAAAACGGCTGCTTGTTCGGCGACCGCGCGGTAGGCCTTACCTCACGCGGCGTCAATTATAAGATGGTGAACGAGGACGGCATCGGTATCTTTGAAGAAGATGAACAGCTTACCATGGTGGTTTGCGACGGCGTCGGCGACTGTCTGGTGGGCGAAGTGGCCTCCTATGTCATTCTCAACGAGTTTCTCAACGGGCCGGATAAATCGCTGGCCCAGATCTTCTCGGACAGCGTCGAGGTTCTGACGCGGCTGGGCCGGGATATGGTGGATGAAATTCCGGAGTTCCACACCTTCCCCAACGATATCAGCCAGGCCGCGGTGACGGCAGTACGAGTGAAGGGCGATCAATGCGAGATTGCCCAGGTGGGCGACGTCCTGCTGTTCCATATCCGCGACGGCAAACTGCGCCTGCTGGACCAGAACCGCAAATGGTTGAATATGGAGCAACTCAGCAAACTATTTGCCGACGAACACTACCTGGCCCAACGGCACATCATCGCCAACGCGGTGGGTAAGAACTACGATCCCTATTGGGTAAGCACCTATCTCACCCTGGAGCCCGGCGATCTTCTCATTCTGGCTTCCGACGGCCTGGAAACCCTGCACCCGCAAGACATCGAGGAACTTGCCGGACGCGAGAAGGAAACCAAGGTATTGCTGAGCCGCCTCTACAAGCGTTCCATCGAGGCCAATTTGAAATGGAACACGCTCGGCTCACCCATCTACACAAAGCCGGACAATATCTCCATCATCATCTACCGCTACGACGGCGACGGCAACAACTGAATCCGCTGATCTTCAACCGGCTGTCGATCGGAGTCAGGACTCCATGTCAAGCCTCCGGTCACTGCTGAGCGGTTACCTGCTGTCAATGTCGGGGACCGGTGTCCGCGTTCCTTTTCAGTCACAGCGGTCCGAAAGCTTTGCCCGGTCCGGAATCTCCCGGATCACTTCCGCGACATTGCGATGGGCAAAATTGATATCGATGAACACGATCTCTTTTTCGAGCGAAGATTGACTTAGTGCTGGATACTCACGTTAACCCCTCGACTTTGAAGACACGAAGACACCCTGCCTGGAGGTTCAGTTCAGGTTGCCTGACCTTTCCATAATAAATTACAATAGTCATGTTCATATTTTTTGAAGGGGTGTCGCTTTCAAGGAGGACGTCATGAAAAAAGCGATTTCCCTGATTATGAGCCTTGTGCTCGTTTTATTTCCTCTCCAAGGCCGAGACAATCCGGTAGAACCCTCCATTGTCGGGCTCTCCGCCGAACGACTGGCCCGCATCGCACCCCTGGTCCAATCCTATATCGACGACGGTAAGATCGCCGGTGCGGTTACCCTGGTTTCCCGCCGCGGCAAGATCGTGCATTTCGAGGCACACGGCATGGCCGATATAGAGGCCGACCGGGAGATGGCAACCGATGACATGTTCCGCATGTTCTCGATGACCAAGCAGATAACCTCGGTCGCCGTGCTGATGCTCTTCGAGGAAGGCCGCTTCAACCTGGTCGATCCGATCAGCCTGTATATCCCCGAATTTGCCGGCCCCCAAGTACTCGAGCCATGCACGGGCGAAACCGGCTGTCCCGAGGAAGGCTACCGATTGATCCCCGCAAAGCGTGAGATCACCATTCAACACCTCTTGAGCCATACCTCGGGGATCAGTTATACGTTCAACGATCGCGATTACCTCACCGAACTCTATATGGAAGCCGGTGTGACCGACGGCGTTCAGCACGTCCACGGCACTACCGGCGAAATGATCCGTCGCCTGGCCGCCATGCCGCTTTACGGGCACCCCGGCGAGACCTATGAATACAGCCTCTCCACCGATGTGTTGGGCTATCTTGTGGAAGTGATCTCGGGTAAGAACCTGGGTGATTTCTGCCGCGAACGTATCTTCGAACCGCTCGGTATGGATGACACCTGTTTTTGGGTGCCTCCCGAGAAACTCCCCCGAATGACCGCGGCCTATTCGGAGGGGACAGACGGTATTTTCCGCATGCCTGACGGGGAAAGCACCGCCGGCTACCTCATCTACTCCCCTGACTTTCAATACAACGGCCCGCAAACCTACTATTGTGGCGGCGGGGGCCTGGTATCCACGGCTGAGGACTACGCCCGATTCCTCCATATGCTGCTCGGCAACGGCCGAATGAGAGGAAAGGTCTACCTGGGCCGCAAGACCGTCGAGTTGATGCGCGCCGATCACACCCAGAATGTAACCAAGGGTTCGGTATACTGGCCCGGTCACGGCTTCGGGTTGGGACCCGCGGTTCATCTCAATCCCGGCAAGTCGGGTCATCTCAGTTCGGCGGGTGAATGGCGTTGGTCCGGCCTGTTCTATACCTGGTACCAGGTCGACCCGGAGGAGGAAATGGTCAGCATTCTGCTTTGCCAGCTTTGGCCCACTGCCATTGATTTGCATGACCGCTTCCATACCCTGGTCTATAGCTCGATTACCGACGAGGTCGACCTTCGCGGCGCCTTCAAAAAGTAGATCCAATTTATCCAGGTTGAGCTTCAAGAGGCGGCTGCCTGCAGGGCGGAGATGCCTCGAATGGGGAGTTCAACTCGCATGCTCGCACGTTGTAGAACTAACTTGTAAATAAAGGGAAAATAGAACGTGATCTACCTGTTTTTTCCCTCCGGTACACCGTATTGAATAAAGGGGACTTCACCACATCAGCCTTGCAGCGTCCCGCGACGCCCGCTGATGCCCCGACGCTATTTTAAAATGCCTCAGATCAAGGAGGAAGTCATGAACGTAAAGACTCACCTGAAAGCAGGCATGAACAAAACCGAACTGGTCAAGGCGATTGCCGCTAAATAAACCTACCGCGGGGGAAGCCGTGCGCCTGATACCCTTCCCCCGTAACCCGGCGCTAACAGCCGCAACCCGGTATAAGGCCAACGGCAGAGTGTCGATTTGCGTTCTGGTGTACGTCTTTCAGTGTATCAGGCTACGCCGCACCATGGATTGCAGCATCCTCTCTTGGGTTCAGGGCGGCATGCTGCCCACGAGGAACTCGGCCACGCTGGTCTCTTCAAAAGGATTCAAACCGGTGAGATCGGCAAACAAATCAGGGTTGCCGCTGCCGACGCCGCAAGGCGCCAGGTCCAGTGCATGGGCATTTAAATAGAGTGTTTGCAAAAGGACGCCCGCGTTCTTCAGCGTGATCGAATAAGCGATTCGTTGATATTTCCAGGCCAGCCGCGACATCCTGCTGCTGATGACCAGGCCGCATTGAATCTCCGGGATGCCGGTTGCATCGCGGAAATGCTGCAGAAGCGCCTGGAGTGACCCGTTGGGCTCGGCCAGTAAACACAACCGGTGCTCCATGGCGTCATAGTGGTAGAAACCGGGCGCGAGCCCTACAACCCGTTTGGCCGCAACATAGACCTCCAGTTCATAAATAGCGCCGCCGCCGGGATAAGGCCGGTCCAGGAGATCCTGGTGCGGTTGTTCAATATGGCAGCGAGACCGGGCCGACCGGTAGAGCAGATGGGCCAGGTCATCCAGGGAGATGGGCTCGGCGCCATAGCGCCGCACCGTTTTTCTCTCTTCCATCACGCGTGGGAAAGGCGGGTCCCGATACTCGGCAACCGCAAGATCGGGCCGGGCAAGGGGAATGGGATCGCGGATGGGTGAGACGGGGGGTTTTTCCGCGGGCGGGGCGGGGAAAACACCCTTGAAGCGAAAGGTGCCGCCCGAGTCTCCACGCCGGCTCTCCCGGGCCTGGTTGTGGAAGATCAGATCGTGGGCTTCCCAGGTTCGCGCATGGGGATCTTCTTCTTCAGACGGATCGACCAGAATACCCGCATTGCGGGCCAGGCCGATAAAGGCGGTCCATTCTTCAGCCGTGTACCCCTTCGGAGCCTCGTCGGCGGAACGCGGCCGGGCAAACTCTCCCGGAAGGGCCGCACTCGCGGCATCGTGAAAAGCCAGGGAGGCAGGAACAAGCGGATTGCGCCATACCAGGTTCCCTTGTTCAGGGCGACAATAGGCGAAGCGGGAGAGACACAGAGGCCCCGAAAAAACGTTCTCTTCCGGACGGAACAGAGCGTTTTCAGGGGTTAGACTCACCGCCGGATGATCCAAGGACCAGGAGATCAGTCCCCGTTCGAAGAGTAGCAACAGAAAATACTCGAAGCGCAGCAGGCCGCTCATGCCTTCCCCGGCGAGGACTTCTTCCGCGCAGGCGGCGGCCGTCATCCCCCGTTCACATAACCGTGCAAACACGCCGACCACCGCCGGGCCGGCGCCGTCGAAAGCCAACTCCCCATCGGGGGTCTCCAACAAAAAAGGGTCCTGCCGAGCCACCCCTGTCCCGGGAACCAAGGTCAATCGATAAGGCCCCTTCAACGACGCCCCCCTCACCGAACAAGATGGCTATTTATGCCAGATCAACACAACTTTGTCCACCGCGACCCCGCACCCGTGCCATCGATCTACTGCCCGAACACGCTCAGCCCGCTACATACGGGGCACGACAGCTCGCTTTCTTTTGCTTGCATCGCCGGATGCCCCCGATTTATGATTCAGCTACGCCACCTTGGCGGGCGGTATTCTGCAAATGGGTTATTTGTCAGGCTTTATATATTTTCTTTTGCTGACTCCGGTTGACGGTCGAATCGACCCCAGGTTCGAGCGCTATACCGTTGAAGACGGGCTGAAACAGAATTCGGTGGTCAGTCTCCTAAAGGATCGGGACGGCTTTTTGTGGGTGGGTACGCAGGCGGGTCTGCACCGTTTTGACGGTCGCCGTTTCCTGGTTTATCAAAATGATCCCACCGAGCCCGGCAGCCTGAGCAACGATTACGTATTCAGAATCTATCAAGACAGCGCCGGGGTTCTTTGGGTAGGCACCTTCGGCGGCGGGTTGAACCGCTTGAATGCCGATCGTCAACACTTTCGGGCCTATCGCGCGGGCGACTCCGGCGGTTTGAGCAATGACAAGGTATGGGCAGTCATGGAGGACGGGGCCGGCAATCTCTGGGTTGGCACGGAATATGGCCTGAACCGCATGAACCCGGACGGTAGTTTCGCCCAATACTTCAAGGACCCGGACAACCCTCGGGGACTTCCCGGGAACTGGGTCCTGGATCTGGCCCGGGATATTGAAGGCGCTTTGTGGGTCGGGTGTTTGGGCGGTTTGGCCAGGTACCGGCCGGAAACCGATGACTTCGATGTCTTCAAAATGATCCCTGACGATCCCCGAACCATCGCGGGCAATCTTGTGTGCAGCATTCAACCGGACAAGGACGGCAGCTTGTGGCTGGCATCGCTCAACACGGGAACCATCAGCAGGATGAATCCCGCAACCGCTACAGTGACCCGCTTTCCCCTTATCCCCGACGCAACGCAAGCTACAGAGCGGAGCAGTGTGGTGACCATGGCGTTGGGCGAGGAGGGCAGCCTGTGGATCGGTTCTCCGGCGGGCTTGGATCGACTGGACCCCGAAACCGGGGATCGGCAGTTAATGACCCATGATCCACACGACCCTACCTCGATCGGCGCCGGAGCCGTGTATACCGTTTTAGAACAGAACGGTATTCTGTGGGCCGGTTCTATGAAAGGCGGGTTGAACAAGTGGAACCGCACGGCAGGCCCCATTCAGCGCTTGAGGTCGCACCCGCTGAAAGACAGCTTGTGCGGTGACGATGCGGAGTCCGTCGCCGTAGAGCCGAACGGGGATTTATGGGTGGGCACCGCAAACGGGCTCACGCGCCTTTCCGGGGACAAAATCACCTGTTATACCTCCGAACAGGAAAGCAGCGGTCTGGCCAATAACACCATCACCGCCCTGAATCTGGAGGACGACGGCACGCTTTGGGTAGGCACCGAAAAGGGGCTGCACCGCTTCGACTCGGAGGCCGATCGTTTCGAGCAAATAACCGGCGGGCCGGAGAAGAACCGCCGCTTGTTCGGGATCATCGTCTTCAGTATTTTACGTGACCGCAACGGCGTGTTGTGGGTAGGGACCCGTAGCGGGTTGAACCGCATGGAAGCCGACGGCGGCTTCAGGGTCTACAAGCCCGATCCGCAAACGCCGGGTTCTTTGAGCAGCCAGGACGCTTACCATCTGAACGAAGATAGAGACGGCAACCTGTGGGTGGGCACCATTGCGGGCGGTCTATTGCGCTATCTGCCGGAGACCGATAACTTCCTTGCTTTTCGTCACGACCCGAAAGACCCGACCACCATCAGCAGCGATGTGGTCAATACAACCTATGAAGATTCCACCGGTCGTTTCTGGGTGGCGACCACCCGGGGACTGGATTTGATGGATCGCCGGCGGGAGGTCTTTCAGCGCCACCCGGCGACCGAAGATTTGCCTGACCGGAATGTTACCGCGATCATCGAGGACAGTAAGGGCCTTGTTTGGGTAGCCACCATGAACGGCCTGGTGCGGTTGGCTCCGGAAAGCGGTGAGATCCTTCCCTACTTCGGAGACGACGGGCTGGCGGGCAATGTATTTACCCGGGGTGTCGCCGCCGATGCCGGCGGTCGCCTCTATTTTACCGGTCGGAAGGGCGTGAGCGTGTTCCACCCCGAAAACATTCTTCGCAATACCCACATCCCGCCCGTGAAGATCACCGGTTACCGCGCCCTGGACGATGAAGACAGTTTCCGGGTGTTGAACCCCGGGGAAAAATTGGAAGCATCTTACGATGCGGCATCCTTCGCGTTGTATTTCTCGGTGTTGGATTACGCGGTGCCCGGCCGCAACCGCATCGAGTACCGCATGCGGGGACTCAGCGAAGACTGGATTTCGGCGGGTGAGCGGAACTCCATTCCATTTATCAACCTGGCTCCGGGCGCCTATACCTTCAGTGTACGGGGCAGCAACAACCACGGGGTGATGAACCCGCGTACCGCTTCGTTGGAGGTGGTCATCAGGCCGCCCTGGTGGCGGACGCCGGGCGCTTATGCGGCTTATGTCCTGGCGTTTCTGTTGATTTGTCTGGCCTATGTTCGCGCTCAGAGAGCGAAATTGCGGCAGGCCGTCATCATCAACGAAAAGTTGCGTCGTGTCGATAAAATCAAGGACGAGTTCCTGGCCAATACCTCCCACGAGTTGCGCACGCCGCTCAACGGCATCATCGGCCTGGCGGAATCCCTGTTGGACGGCGCCGGCGGTGTTCTTTCCGAAAGCGCCCGCAAGAACCTGGCCCTGATCGCGGCCAGCGGTAAACGTCTGGGCGGCCTGGTCAACAATATTCTGGACTTCTCCAAGCTGAAGGAACACAGCCTGCAACTGCATGTCAGCGAGGTCGACATCCACGAGGTCGTCGATATGGTGCTCAGCTTGTCGAAACCGCTGGTGGGCAATAAGAAGGTCAATCTCATCAATGACGTTTCCCGAGACCTTCCCGTGATTCAGGCGGATGAGAACCGGCTTTTGCAGATCTTCCACAACCTGGTGGGCAACAGCATCAAGTTCACCGCCGAGGGCTGGGTCCGGGTATGGGCCAGAGAAGAAGAGGAACAAATTATCGTTGCGGTCAAGGACTCGGGAATCGGTATTCCGCAAGATAAATGGGCGCATATCTTCGAATCCTTCGAACAAGTGGACGGCTCCACGGCGAGGATCTACGGGGGCACCGGTTTGGGTCTGTCAGTGACGCGCCGGCTGGTTGAATTACACCACGGCAAGATCTGGCTGAACTCGAAGGAGGGGAAGGGTTCTACCTTCTATTTCTCCCTACCCAGGCAACAATCGGGCGGTGTCCAGGCGGCGCCGGGGAAACCGGAGCCCATGATGGTCTCCGACATCGCGGTCGATGAATCGGTGCTGATCGAACCCGCGCCGAATCCGGAGCACGATTCCGATCATCATATGGTCCGGGAAGACGCGGGACGTTTCCGCATTCTCCTGGTAGACGATGAACCCGTGAACCTTCAGGTCCTGCAGAACCTGCTGGCGCCGCGCGGGTACCGGGTGGTGCAAGCCGCCAACGGACCCGAGGCGCTGGAGCGGATCGACAACGAGGTAGACCTGGTCTTGCTGGACATTATGATGCCGCGCATGTCGGGTTATGAGGTCTGCCGCGCCATTCGGGACACACGGGGCATGCAGGAGCTTCCCGTTGTCTTTCTGACCGCTCGCGACCAACCGGAGGATCTTCTGGAGGGGTTTTCGGCCGGCGGCAATGATTACCTGACCAAACCGTTTGCCAGGGGAGAACTGCTCTCCCGCGTAAAAACCCATCTGGATCTGCTGGACATCAACCGCAATCTGGAGACCATGGTGGCGGACCGCACGCATTCGCTGCGTTTGCGCAATAAAGAGCTGGAGATGTTGGACGGCATCGTGCGCACCATCAACCGGGAGACGACGTTGCAACGGGTGCTGGACGCCATGCTGGCGCAGGTCCAGGTGATGTTCAGCCGGGTGACCGGATGCGCCTTCCTCATGTGGGGCAATATGGAGCAGGGCTATATCCATGCGGCCGTTCATGGCGAGGGAGCGGTGTTCGATCGGAACGAAGTCTTTTCGGAAGAGGCTTTGATCGAACGATTCATGAATCCTGCGAATCACCGGGCCCTGGACATTTTCGCCATGGAGCACCATGATTCCGTAACCGTGATCAGCGTCAAGATCGAGGTGAACAACCAGTTGAGCGGCGTACTGTTGCTCAAGTCCCGAGGCGGCCTGGACGCATCGGACGTCCCCCGGTTGGACCGTTTCCGGCAGCATGCCTTGTCGGCCATAAGCAAAGCCGGTTTGATGCACGACCTGGAACAACGCAATCGCCAGGTACAAAGTAGTATCGACTGTGCCGAACAGATTCAAAACGCCATCCTTCCCACGACGGAGACCTTCGCCGCCTCACTGGAAGACAGTTTTGTCATCTATCGGCCGCTGGCGGTCGTCTCCGGCGATTTCTACTGGTATCACAAAGCCGGTGATGCGGATGTGGTCGCGGTTGTGGACTGTACCGGCCACGGGATTCCCGGCGCCTTTCTCTCCATGATCGGGGCGACCATTCTCCACCAACTGGTGGTCGACCGGGGGATCACCGATCCGGCGCTTATTTTGGAACATCTCGATGAAGGTGTGCACAATACCTTGATGCGCGACGGGCGCAACCAGGCCGTGTCGGGCATGGACATGAGCATCTGCCGGATCGATACCGAAACGATTACTTTTGCCGGTGCGCGTCAGCCCCTGTTGCTGTACCGCAAAGACGCGGAGGGAGATCCGCTCCTGGAAATCAAAGGTCAGCGGCGATCCATCGGCGGGCATCGGAGCCGACGGTCCAAACCGTTTGAAAACCATCATATCGAACGCCGCCCCGGGAATACGCTCTACCTGATGACCGACGGTTATGTGGATCATCCCGATTCATCGGGGCGTCGGTTCGGCTCCAAGCGCATGAAAAAGCTACTTTGCGAAATTCAGGACCGACCGATGGCCATGCAATCGAAACGCCTTGAAGAGTCCCTTGCCGATTTTGGGGGGAACCGCGAACAGCGTGATGACATCACGGTGATCGGATTGAAGCTCTGAGGCAGGGATAAGAAGGGGCGGATCACCGCCCCGACTCCAAACCGGCTCAATCCTCAGTAGGATCTTCATGGCAGCAGGTGGTGGTTGTTTTCATGCCGTGTACCTTTGCATGTTCCAAATGGAGATCGCTGTCGCGTTCGGGAAACGGCAGAGTCAGGGCCCCGCCGCGCACCTTGAGTTCCAACGTGCTGTCGGCGGGAACGGTTTCAAAGTTGATCTCGGCGTATTCCTTCAGATCGATGCCGTGTTCGTCGAGAACATCGCGCGGGTGCGCCATCAACCTGGTTTTGAACGCGTCATCGGCCCACGCATGGGCAATGACTTCAGCATACTTTTGTGAGTTTCCGGTAGCGAGCATAATTCCTCCTGATGGTTTATCGATTCGATTTTTCGGGGGTTGTGTCTGCGCCCAAGTTTACCAGACACCATGCAGCGATCAAACAAAAATCTGGTAGGGATTGAGATCTTCTTCTCGTGTAGGCTCCGACAAAAGCCCCATGGCAACCGGTACATCGTAAAGACGTCCGGGGCCGAAACGGTTCCAGAACATGCGCATGCCGGGAGCTGCAACACGAGCGGCGGCGAGACCGGTTTCCGCCCTGGTGAAGTCGGCAACCAGTGTTTCCAGGCCCGCTCGGGCCAATTGTTCCACACCGTAATTCACGGCGTCTTTCAGATCGGTCCATCCCGGGTCGGGATAATGGTCCAGGCCGCGCTTGGGTTGCGTGGGGTCCGGCTTGAGATAGGGTTGATTGTCGCGGGTCACCCGTGTCAGCCAGTCGATCATCGGTTGGACCCCGTGAGGAAGCGGGCCCTGGGGAATTTCCCTCGGGAAGAGGGACCAGACGGTCTGACCCAATTCCATCAAGGCGCCGTACAAGGCTTTGCGAGCGTCCAGATGAGCGCTGAAGCCGAAGGCCACCGAGGAACCGTCCGCGCACGCCGAGAGCGCGGTGAAACAGGGGATGCCCAAATCGTGAGTGATGTCCAGGACCCACAGGTCGCGCCCGTTAGCGGCCAGGGCCTCGCGAAAAACGATGACCAGGGGGTCGGCCGGGTCCAAAGCCAGTTCGGGGACCCGGAGCCTGTTGTACCACCAGACGGCCACCGCATCCCGTTCAACCAGTTCCAGCAGGCCGTACAGAACGGCCTCTTCAAAGCAGGAGCCCACGGCGCAGCCGTTGGAATTGGCGCCGCCGTAAGGCGCCTGGCTCCTGTTGAACAAGGCCAGCCTGGTCGGGACATAACGCGTGCGATGACGGGTCAACGACCAAAGCGGGACCCAGGAAATTTCCGCGTTGGGATCGAAGGGCCGCGGTATGAAGTGAAAGCCGGAAGAGAACGATCGATTCAAGGCCTCGCGTCGGGCATACTGGGATTCGCTGAAACCCAGCCAATCGTGCGGGTGTACGGCCTGCTCACCCAGACTTCTATAGGTAGCGCGGATGCGATACTCGCCGCCCAGTTCGGTGTGACTGTAGCGTTCAAGCGCTTCGCAAAGGGCGCCGGCGGCTGCTTCCTCGAAATCGAGGCCTTTTCCCATGGAGGGGCACAACGTCATGTCGCGCCAGGATTTGAGCGATCTCTGATGGGTGAACAGGTTGGCGTAGGAGTGCACGAACGAGAGGGTACCCGGACCGTCGATGGGGATTCGGGTCAAATCCGGGATCAAACCGCAAACGGTATCCACGCATTTTTCCCTGAGTTCCAGCACCCGGTCTTTACTCCAAAGGCGCCATTGCCCCGGCTCGACCGGGCGGGACTGAAGCCGTGGTATCGCAGGTTCCATGCCGTGGTTCGGGTTGCAGCGGGGACAACCCGACAAGCCGATCAGCGGCCGTTTTCGCGCCTCGCCGGTCATCAGGTCGATGGTTTGAAAACCGCTTTGCCGATGACCCGATGCATTCAGGAGATGAAGGGCCGCAACATCGGCGGTTTCCGGGAGCGGGTCCGGGAACGGCGGCACGGAAAACCCTTCCTGAAGCAGCAGGGGCTCGGGGAAACGATGGCTGAGAAGGATTCGGTGAAGGCAGTCGAAACAACCACTGTTCGGTCCGCCCAACAGCGGACCGATCCATAGGGATTGTCCATAGAGGCGGGCCGGTAACGTGGGTCGTGTGTCGGCTTGCCGCTTTCGCAGCTCGTCGGCGGTCTCGGGATCCAGGTAATCACGGCACAGATAAAGCCGAAAGGGGGCATTGCTTCCGCCCATCACCAATCCCCGGCTCTTCAGGGCGGCAACCACCGTATCGGGTGCAAAGCCCGGTGCAATATCCAGTTCGACCGCATGGGAAACGGTAGAGATTTCGCCCCGATAGGGCGCCGGAAGACGAGGGATGCCGGCTTCCTGGATAAGTTGCTGCTTCTCCAGCATCAGCAACAGGTAGAAGACTTTCTGAGCGGGTACTTCAGGGCCGAGGGCCTCGACCAGTTCATTGCGGCTACGGACACCGTCTATCAAAGCAGCAAGGCGGCAAATCTTATCCCCCTCGAAGGTCAAGAGACCCTGATCATGCCGCAGTAAAAGCTGATCGGGCGGCACCATCACCGCACGGATATCGCCGCACCACCGTGGACGTTGCAACATGATCACCCCCGATTAGACGGGTGATTTTAGCACTTAAAATCACCCATGGTTCCATCGAGGTTTATCGGACATGATCCGGCGGTGGGGAATGGATGCGGGCAGGCGGGTGTTTTAAACAAAGCGAACAAAGCCCGAACACGAACGTTCGGGTAACCAACCATAAGGAGAGCTTCATGCCCCATTGCTTTTCTCTTTCCCCGCGGATTGCAAAAACGATCTTGATCGGGATCGTCTCCGTCGTGCCGGGTGTGCTCGCCGGCGAACTCGAGACCTACGCCGCTTTTTCCAAGAAGGTTCCCCCCGGTAACCTGGCGATTACCGCGGAGGGTCGTATCTTCATGAGCGTCCACGGATTCTATGGTCAACCGGTTAGGGTTGTCGAGGTTTTCGATAACGGCTCGACCAGGCCCTATCCGAACCCCGAATGGGCAACCGCGCCCGGCGATGCCAAGACGGTCGGCCTCAACGGCGTACTCGGCTTGAACGCGGATGGGAACGGAATCCTCTGGCTCTTGGATACGCACGCCCCCAACCGATCCGGTCGGCTCATCGGTTGGAACACGAAGACCGAGAAACTGGAGCGCATCATTTACCTGGCGCCGCCCGTGACCCGTGAAACCAGCTTTCTCAACGACCTGGCGATCGACACCAGGCACAATGCGGTTTACATCAGCGATTCCGGCGCGGGTAAGAGCGCCGCTCTCATCGTGGTGGACCTGGCCACGGGACAGGCCCGTCGGGTCTTGGAAGGGTCCCCGTTTACGGTAGCTGAAGACCTGGATATGGTGATCGACGGCGCCACGGTCACTCTGGGCGGGAATCCCGCGCGGATCGGGGTTAACCCCATCACCGTGGATCACACCTTCGAATGGGTCTATTTCGCACCGATGACGGGGACCAGTCTCTACCGTATCAAAACCGCCGACCTCCTCGATCCGGCGCTCACCGAAAAAGATCTGCGTTCACGGGTGAAACGCTATGGCGACAAGCCCGTCTCAGACGGCATTACCATCGACCGGGGCGGCAATGTCTACATCACCTCGATCACGAATGACTCGATCGGTGTGACCAGGCCCGACGGCACCTATCAGACGCTTTTCCAGCGCGATGACCTCTCCTGGCCGGACGGTTTCGCCGTGGGGCCCGATGATTATGTCTATGTCACCATCAACGAGCTGCATCGTTCTCCGGTTCTGAACCAGGGTGGAGACGCCTCAAAAGGGGAGTTCAAGATCATTCGATTCAAAGCGCTGACCCGGGCGTCGGTCGGCAGGTAGCTCCATCCACTTCCGGCGTTACCCGTAGCCGGCGGTCATCTCGTGGCGGGAAGGGATGTGCAACGTTGCGCATGGGCTGCCTGCCGCGACGTTGTGTTTGGTTGAGGAAGAGAGAGGTTCAGCATCTCGTTTCCAGTTTCCAGTTGTCATTCGTTGTGTCTGCAAATCGGGAAGCAAAGAATCGGTTCCGATTCCTCGACACTTAAAAGTCAACATCGAAGAATGGGGACTGATTCTTCGATTCCAAAATTCACTATCCTAAAAATCAGTCCTCATTCTTTGCGCACCGAAAAGTAATGTGAAAGAAATCAGGCGTTTTGGTGGTCCTGCCCGCGTGTTCCTGAATCAAGTTGACTTTAGCTTGTGCTATGCTTTCTAAATCGGGGGTTTGGTCATGGAACTGGATTGCTACCCGCTGGAAGAACGTATCGGCGACCCCCGGCTGCTGGTCGGTCGGGAAGAAGAATTTGCCGATTATCATAAGTGGATCGCCGGTATGCCCAAACGCCTTTCGAAGTCACGGGTGATCATCGCCCGTAAAAAGTGCGGCAAAACAGCTTTCGTGCAGCGCCTCTTCAATCAACTGTGGTGTGCAAACGGGCCGGTCATTCCCTTTTATATCGAGATCCCGGAAGCCAGGGTTTGGTATCCCCTACTGGCGCTCGATTATTTCCAGGCCTTCGCTTCACAATACATCTCTTTTCTTGAGCGCGATCCTCGACTTGTTTCCAAACCCTTGAAGCTGCAACAGATAAAGGCTTATGGAAAGAAAAAGGGTATTGACCTGTTTGTAGATCATGTGGACTCCCTGGACACTTATTTCCAGCGAGGTATGGCAGACGGCATGTGGCGTGATGCTATTGCCGCACCGCATATCATGGCGTCGCTTTACAAAAAACCGGTCTTGGTCATCATCGATGAATTCCAAAATCTAGGCAACTTCGTCTACCGAGACCAGGCCTGTCGTGACGCTTTGGACGAAACCGTTCCCGGCAGCTATCACGAACTGTCGGAGTCAAAGATCGCCCCCATGCTGGCAACCGGTTCGGAAATCAGCCGATTGACCGAGGTGGTGGATACTTACCTCGAGGCCGGCCGCCTTACCTATATGCAGCTGCCCTCCTACCTCACGGAATCGGAAGGTTTGATCGCCGTATACCGCTATGCCGAGGTATACGAAGAACCCATCACCAATGAGGCTGCACTCTTGATCAATGAACTTTGCCGTTTCGATCCCTACTTCATCGCTTGTATCATCAGATCTAAGTGCCCGGACCGCGATCTGACTACTCGCGCCGGCGTGATCCGAACGGTGGATTTTGAAACATCGGATGATGCCGCTGAAATGGTCACGGGATGGCGCTCC
Organism: Acidobacteriota bacterium; assembly: GCA_030066195.1. Lineage (GTDB taxonomy): Bacteria > Acidobacteriota > Holophagae > Acanthopleuribacterales > Acanthopleuribacteraceae > JASJCB01. The sequence goes on along the minus strand of JASJCB010000047.1, from coordinate 31,647 downwards.
TGGTTCGAGCGCTCTTTGAAACGCATCAACCAGCAACACGCCAAAAAAATGCTGCTTTTCCTAACCCGCAATCCTGATCGCATCTACACGGCAAAATCTTTGAAAGAAGTCATGAAGTTGGACCTGAGCGAACACGAGATCGAAGAACGACTGGTCGCACTATATAAGGCCAACCTGATCAGAGGCCGTTTCAGCAATGAATTCATGGGTTTGAAAGACGGCACCTTTCACCTGCTCTTATTGCGTCGCCTGGCCACTGAGTTGGCAACCCTGGACCCCGAGGCAGATGGAGGAATCGAGTTCCTGGTCAACAAACTAACCGGAGAGAAAAAGGCGTTGCAAAACCAGCTCAATCAGGTTTCAGGTCGACTGGCCGAGGCACAATTGGAAATCGACATGCGTGTTCGCGATTCCTTTCATCCGTCTGTCTATTTCGAGGGATTGACCGAAGCTCCCCATATGGATGTAGGTGAACTCTTCCCCCGGTTTTTGATACAGGGGCCGGATGGTAAAAAAGGCGAGGTCGACCTGCGGGTAGACAGCAAGGACTGTGAGTTTTCATTGTTGATAGAAGTCAAAAAACCCCAAAAACCCAGTGGAAGCCTGGTCATCGAAAAACTACTTACCCGGGCTGCACTATTCCAACAACGCAACCCGGAGCGACGGGTATTTCCGGCTGTATTGTCTCTAGGCGGTTTTACCGAGGATGCTCTCGCCATGTGTATCGAAAAAAAGGTCGGCAGAGCCACCTCGATTAACTATATCCACAAGCAGTGGGACTGATCCAAAATTTGTTAGAATGGAGTCAGGGCCCCGGCCCGTGATGGAGGATGAGCGCATGTCCCAACCCACCGCAAAAGAGATGATCGAACTTCCGGGCCCGTTTTCCTTCAAGGTATTCGTCAAGCCGGATCTCATGAGTAGGAGCCATTTCCTGGACTTCAGCCGCACCCATTTGGGGCGGGATCTGGGTCGTCACGATTTGTCGGAACGCACCTCGGGAAAGGGAACCTACATATGCTATACCTTGAATTTGCATATCGAGGTTTATGAAGAAATAGAGGCGCTTTACAGCGCCTACACGGACCATGAAGCTATAGTTTACGTGCTTTAAGTAATTCCCGGCCATATCTCTAAAAGCCTTCTTTAAGGGAAGAAAATCCATTTCTTGTTCGAATTACCTGTAGACCATGAGAATAGTTTACATCATTAAGGCTTTTTCTCGGTCCGGTAGGTGGGGTAGAATTAGTTCTGTTAAACCAAATCTTCCAGGTAGTTCCATCCAAGGAGGGCAGTATGGACGTCGTCAGGGCGGTACTTCGAGCAGACCAACGCATTCACGGCATCGTGCGCACCACGCCGCTGGCTTACTCCTTTCATTTAAGCAACATGACCGGTTGCAATGTATTCCTGAAGATGGAGAACCTGCAACACACGGGTTCTTTCAAGGCGCGCGGCGCCATCAGCAAACTGTTGAGCTTGACCGACGAACAGAAGGAAAAGGGCATTATCGCCGCCTCCACGGGTAATCACGGCGCGGCCGTGGCCTTCGGTCTCTCCGAACTGAAGATCAACGGCACCGTCTTTGTGCCCAAGAACGCGTCGCAAACAAAGAAACACGCTATTCAGCAATACGGTACCGAGCTGCGGACTTACGGCTTCGACGGACTGGAAACTGAAATCTACGCCCGCGAATACGCGAAACGTACCGGTATGACCTATATCTCACCCTATAACGACTGGGACGTGATCGGCGGCCAGGGCACCGTGGGTGTGGAAATAGCGCACCAGTTGCGACATGTGGATGCGGTCTTCATCTCGGTAGGCGGCGGCGGGCTGATCAGCGGCGTGTCGGGTTATCTTAAGGATATATTCGAAGATATCAGGGTAGTGGGTTGCTCTCCCAAGAACTCGGCGGTGATGTACGAATCGATCAAAGCCGGTAAGATATTGGATCTGGAATCCAAACCCACGCTCTCGGACGGGACCTCGGGAGGCATCGAGAAGGACGCTGTCACCTTCGACTTATGCCGTGAGTTGATCGATGAACACGTGATCGTGCGGGAGGAAGAAATCCGCGAGGCGATGCTCCTCTTCATGGAACACCATCACATGATGATCGAAGGCGCCGCCGGCGTGACCCTGGCCTCGTTCCTAAAAAATAAGGACGCTTACAAGGGTCAAAATGTGGTTCTGGTGATCTGCGGCGCCAATATCAGCTTGAAAACACTGAGCAATGTCCTGGGCGACCTGGAAAGCTGATGGAAAAAGCGCGGGCCTAACGCAAAAAAGCGGCCCGTTCGGCCGCTTCTTCACCAGGTCTATGCCAAAAGATGTCGCGTTCAGGCAACGCTTTTCTTGATCTTCCCTTTCTGGATGCAGCTGGTGCACACCCACATGCGCTTGGTACCGCCCTGGGGCAGTGCGACGCGAACCTTTTGGAGGTTCGGGTGCCAGCGCTTGATCGAAATGTTGTGGGCGTGGGAGATCTTGTGCCCCTTTTGGTATCCCTTGTTACATACACTGCAGGTTCTCGCCATTTCCGAGCTCCTTGACTTGAATCCGCGGCATTAATCGAAATCATGCCCACGCAAAGACCCGCATCATATCAAAGCCAAAGCAGTATGTAAAGAACAGATTGATTTTTCCCCAGGGTGTCGTCAAAGTGGAGGGGATTTGCAAGTTGTTATCTGAGTATCCGGCACAGAGTCAACCCTCGCTCGAAAAATCAAGCAAAGTCGGCGCATAAAACAACCAAGCAACATTCCGAGGTGCATAAAGAGTCGATTGATCGAAAGGTGTTTTGTTCTTCCCGGGAACAATCGAATATTTTATGCATGGTCCTCATGTGTTCTCGGGAACAATCGAGTGTCAAACGCCGGTTTTTTTTATCTTCCCGGGAAGAATCGAGTCAATCCGGGGATCCGGGGTTGTCAACGGCCCATGTCTTTCCCCATGCGCAACAGCGCCGCCTGGTGCTAAGATGCCCTTGGCGCAGTAGGGAGGTCCGCTCATGCATACTACCGTCATCCGCCAGGCTACTTTCGAAGATGCCGAAACCATTTTGGATTTGATTACCGATCTGGCCATTTACGAAAAGGAGCCTCATGCGGTAGAGACCACGGTCGAAGATATTCAACGGGACGGCTTTGGTGAAAGACCCTTGTTTACCTGTCTGATTGCCGAATTGGACGGTCAACCCGTCGGGTTTTCGCTCTACTTCCTGAAATGGTCCACCTGGCGGGGGCGGCCCAGCTTGCATCTGGAAGACTTGTTCGTCAACCCCGACGTGCGCGGTTTGGGCGTGGGCATGAAGTTGCTCAGGCGTATGGCCAGGATCGCTTTGGACAATGATTGTCGCCGTTTCGAGTGGGAGGTTCTGGATTGGAATATGCTCGCTCGCGATTTCTACCACGCCATCGGCGCTTATCATTGCGAGGGTTGGTTGCCCTACCGTATAGAGGGCGAAGCCTTGGAGGAACTGGCCGAGGGCGGTTGATACCGTCGGGCGAACCGCCCCCGAAGACTCATTTCGGCGTGAATTCGGTGATGTTCTCCAGAACGACTCGGGCGACACGGCCGTCGGCGTCCAGGTGGAAGGTCACGTAATTCCGGCCCATGTGGGCTGCGTCCCAGGTAACCCGAAAGGTGTCGTAATGCCAGTGCTCCATGGTCCCGCTGAGCGCCTTGGTGAAGCCGAAGTACAGTTTGCCGTCCTTCAATGAGATTTTCAGTGGTTTGTAGATGGTGTTGGTATAGTCGCCCGCGTAACGAGCCAGTGGCAAGGAAGGTAAGGCGTCGGCTTTGCGCTTCTCGGTGCGTTTCTTTTCGTTTTCCTTTTGAGCATCTAGTAGTTTGCGGAAGATTTCCAGGTAATAGCCGCTCCAGTCCTTTTCGGGTCGGCCCAGCCAACTGTCCAGCACCCGGTTTTTGATGGCAATGGGCAGCAGGGTCTGGTTGAGGTTGGTGAGGATGACCACGCCCAGTTTCTTTTCGGGCAGCAGGGTGATCTGGGCGCGCATACCGTCGATAGAGCCGCCGTGATCGGCCACCCAAGCGCCGTGATAATCGTGCAAAAACCAACCAAGTCCGTAGGCGGCGAAGCGGGCATCGGCAAAAAAATAGACGTAGCGCCCTTCCAGGCGCACCACCGTTTGCGGGGTCATCAATTCCTTGAACTGCTTGGGCTCCAGCATTTTCTTGCCGTCGAAGCTACCTTCGTTCAGATTGAAGCGGAGCCATCGGGCCATATCGTAGGCGCTGGAGTTGATGGAGCCCGCGGGTCCGACGTTGTCCAGATTGCGTCGGGGGATGACCACGGTTTTGCCGTCGATCTCGGCATGCGGGGAGGCCGTGTTGTCCTTGCCCTTCAAAGCCAGGGTAGATGTAGAAGTGTTTTTCATGCCCAAGGGGGTAAAGATTTTATCGCGCAGGTAGCCGTCCCAACCGTAGCCCTCGATACGGGGGATGATCTGACCGGCGGCCAGGAACATGATGTTCTGATAGCCGAATCGTTCGCGGAAACCCCATTGGGGCGGCAGGTGACGAACCCGTTCCAGCACCTGTTCGCGGGTGTAATCGGCGCCGTACCACAACCAGTCGCCGCGAGGCAGCCCGGTGCGATGGCAGAGCAGGTCGCGCACGGTCAGTTGGCGACCGGCGGCCGGGTCGTAGAGTTGAAAGCCGGGCAGGTGTTTACCGGCAGGGTCATCCCATTTCAATTTGCCCTGATCCACCAACATGGCCAGCGCGGTAGCGGTAAAAGCCTTGGTGGTAGAGCCCACGGCGAAGACGGTGTGTTCGTCCACGGCCCGGCCGGTATCGATGTCCTGAACCCCGTAACCACGGGCCAAAACGACTCGGTCACCGGAAACAATTGCTAAACCTACACCGGGAACCCTCCAGTCTTTTAGAGCTTTGTCGATATAGGTATCCAGGTCCTTGGGAATGGTATCGCTCGCATGGGCCGGTAGAAGGAAAAGTACAAATAAAAGGCAGCGCATGGTGAAACCTCGATTCATCGATCATTTAAACTTGTCACGAATTATACGGTTCGGCGGACCGAATCGACGTTTTTTTTCCAAAATGAACAACATTGGGCCTCCGTCTGATAAGATGGGGCCTGCATTGGTCGCCTTTCAGTTCCTGCCCTATCCGGAGACCCGTTCATGATAAGCATCGAGGAAGCATACCGTCACCTGGCGGAAACGTATGCGGGCTTGTCGCTAAAAGGGTCCGAGCAGGAGACTGTCCCCACCGACCGGGCTCTGAACCGGGCTCTGGCCGAAGATATAACCTGTCGCTTTCCAAGTCCGCCGTTCAATGCCTCCGCCATGGACGGCATCGCCTACCATTGGTCGGAAGAGGCCCGTGCGTTTCGGGTCATCGGCACGGTTGCCGCGGGCGACATTCCCGACCGATTACAACCGGGCCCGGGTGAGTGTGTGCGAATTATGACCGGCGCGCCGGTGCCCTCCGGGGCCGACACGGTGCAGATGGTGGAGCGCGTGGCTTTTGAAGAGGGCCGTGCCGAATTGACCGAGCCTTGTGCTCGCGGTAGTCACATCCGGTATCGCGGCGAGAATCTGGAAGCCGGGGCGTCGCTGTACGCGCCGGGCACGGTGATTTCGCCGGGCGTGCTGGCCGGTCTCTTGTCGAATGGAATTCGTTTCGTCAAGGTGCGGGCGCCTTTGCGCATTGGAATCGCCGCCACCGGTAACGAGGTGATCGACTTCAGACGGCCCCTGCAACCGGGGCAAATCTATAATTCGAACGCCTTGACGGTCGGCGCCCTGTTGCAGGCGCCCAATGTGGAAATTTTGCAGTTGGGAACCTTCCCGGATCGCATGGAAGAGACCGTTGCCTGTATTGCCGCCAATACCGACCTGGATCTGATCGTATTGACCGGCGGTGTATCCATGGGCAACTTCGACCTGGTGCCGGAAGCCGCGGAAACGGCGGGCTTTGAAAGAGTGTTCCACAAAATTCGTATGAAACCCGGGAAACCTTTATGGTTCGGAAAACATTCATCCGGTTGCCTGTTCTTCGGGCTGCCGGGAAATCCGGTATCGGCGGTGGTAGGCACCATGCTTTACGTAAAACCCATGGTGCGCGCCCTACTGACCGGGCAATTCAGAGAGCCGGCGTGGTGCCGGGCCGTTTTAACCGCGGGAATTCGCAATCGCGGACGCCTGCCCTTTTTCGTGGGAGCCGAAATCCTAACGGAGGAAGGTTCCTTAAAAGTCAACCCTATAAAAACCTCGGGATCGGGAGATGTGCTTCGTTTCTCAATATTTGAAACACTTCTTCGTTTGAATCCGGAAACGGAGTATAATTCAGGTGATGGTATCCAAGTTTTGCTTCCGTTCTAGTTATCTTTTAGCTAGAATGGGTTGTGAATCTCCTGAGAGACTCGGGAGAGGTCGATCATTCGGCTTCTCAAAACATTTGCTGCCGAAACCGAGCGACTTTATAATGCTAGCTAAACGGACGAGCTGTAGGGGGTCCCTTTGAAAATCCTGACGATTGACGATTCGACGACCATGCGTCGTATTATCATCAACACCCTCGCCCGGATCGGTTATAAGGACGTCGTCCAAGCCGATAATGGGAAAACCGGCCTTGAACAGCTGGAAGAGGGCGGCGTGGACGTCATAATTACGGACTGGAACATGCCCGAGATGGACGGTCTCGAGTTCGTGAAGCGCGTGCGCAGCAGTCAGTGGAAGGATATTCCTATTTTGATGGTGACCACCAATGCCGCGAAAGAAGACATTGTGGAAGCACTTCAAGCCGGAGTCAACAACTACGTGGTGAAACCCTTTACTCCGGAAACTTTGAAGGAAAAGATCGAGTTGTTGGTCGGTTCCGCATAGTTCCTCGACAATTAGGGTCACAAATGAGTGCACTAACATTTCTCGGTGTTGTCCTGGGTGGGTTTAATGCAATCCTGCTGGGGGTAGTCATTTTCATTCTCAAGCAGCCCGACCCCCACAAGGGTCGGGAGGCCGCTGAGATTCACGAACTTGGGGAGCGAATCACGGAACTCTCCAAGCACTTTCTCACCTTCGAAAAGAAATTCGAAAAACAGATCACCGAGACATCCGGCCAGAATCTGGCTAAGCTGGACCGTTTCTCCAAGGACATGGGACAACAACTCAAGGATATCCACGACAGTCTTTAGTGTCCTGCCGGCTCGGTGAGACGAGAGGTTGGATTTGCTTAGCCAGGAATTTTTGAAACAGACTGACTTGTTCCGGAACCTGACCGAGGAAGAGTTGCTTGAGATTGTCATGATCGGTCATGTCAAGACCTTCAAAGCCGGAACGGTTATCTTTGAGGAAGGTTCCCCGGGTGATTGCATCTACCTTATCGTGTCCGGCAGCGTCCGTATCTCCAAGATTCAAGGCGGCACGGAAGAGGCGCTTGCCGTCTTGGAGTCGCGCTCTTTTTTCGGAGAAATGACCCTCTTCGACAAGGGTCCCCGTTCCGCCCACGCCATTGCTCATGACGATGCCGAGTTGTTCGTCATTTCCACCGCCGACCTTGTAGCTCTTTTCGACCTTAACAAAACCATCGCCTACAAATTTCTGTGGTCCTTTTGCCAGACCCTCACCAGTCGGTTACGCAGTACCAACGAAAAGTTCCAGGTATTCATGTCCCTCGCAAACAGCGGCTTCTAGCCTGTTTTGCAAAAAAGTAAATGAAATAACGGGGTGTTGCAGGTAGGATGTGCTTTTATCCAAGCCGGCGCAAATTGCAAGGCTTTTGGGAAATGCCTTCATCTTTTCAGATACGATGACGATATGAGGAACGTTGTATTTTTTCGTTCCTACCATATGAGAGGTTGGTCCAATGGCAACCGTGGTCTTCGACTTTGATTCCACCCTGATTACCCTTGAAAGTCTGGAAGAAATTCTGGCCCCCAAGATAGCGGCTCAACCCGGTCTCATCGACCGTATCAGCGAAATCACCAACCTGGGCATGGAAGGCAAGCTTTCCTTCAGCGAGTCACTTGAACGACGCCTGGCCCTGGCCGCGCCTACCCGTGAAGATGTAACCTCCTTCGGGGAACGCGCCGTCAAATTGTTGACGCCCGGCATGGAGACCTTGATCAAAGGCCTCTCGGCGCGTGGTATTTCCGTGAGGGTCGTCAGCGGAGGGCTCCGCGAGGCGATCGTGCCCACGGCGCTTTATCTCGGCCTCGATGCCGACTCCGTGCATGCGGTCAGCCTGCTTTGGGACGATGACGGCGCTTTCGCCGGTATCGATCCCGACGACCTCTTCAGCCAATCTAAAATCGCCGGGGTGACGCCCCTCCTGGATGAATGGTCCGCACCGCGTATCGTCGTCGGCGACGGCATGACCGATTACCATCTCTTTCGTGACGGCCTGGCCGATCACTTTTTTGCGTTCACCGGCAATATCGAGCGGGAGGCGGTAGTTGCTACCGGCGAACCAGTTGCCCGTGATGTTTCCATGTTGACCCAACTATTGGAGGATGTGTTATGACCCAGTCTCTTTCCTTGAACAAAGATAAAATACGAATCGTCCTACTCGAGGGCATCCATCCCCACGCGGTCGAGGTTTTCAACGAACACGGTTACCAGAACGTGGAACTCATCAGTCACGCGCTGACCGCCGATGCCCTGATCGATAAAATCAAAGACGCGCGCCTGGTGGGCGTGCGATCTCGCACCCAACTGACGGATGAGGTGTTGGACAAGACCAAAAAACTGATGGCAGTCGGTTGTTTCTGTATCGGCACCAACCAGGTCAGCTTGGATACGGCGGCCATGAACGGTGTTCCGGTCTTCAACGCACCGCACTCCAATACCCGGTCCGTGGCGGAGTTGGTCGTGGGTCAAACCATCATGTTGTTAAGGGGCATCTTCCCCAAAAGCATGGCCGCTCACCAACAATCCTGGATCAAAACGGCCAAGGGAAGCCACGAGGTTCGCGGCAAGGTCATCGGCATCGTGGGCTACGGCCATATCGGCTCGCAGGTTTCCGTACTTGCCGAGGCCATGGGCATGACCATTATCTATTATGATGTGCAACGTAAACTGCCGCTGGGCAACGCCCGATCCATCGGTTCGTTGGAGGGACTGCTGGAGCAGGCGGATGTGGTCACCCTGCATGTCCCCCAGGAGGAATCGACGCGCAACCTGATGAGTCGGGAGATGCTGGAGAGGATGAAGCCGGGCTCCCACCTGATCAATGCCAGCCGCGGTAATGTGGTGGATATCGAGGCCCTGGCCGAGCTTCTGCGCAGCGACCATATTGCCGGCGCCGCGGTCGATGTCTTTCCCGTGGAGCCCAAGTCCAATAAACAGGCCTTCGAAAGCCCGCTGATCGGTCTACCGCAGGTGATCTTGACACCGCATATCGGCGGCTCTACCCAGGAGGCGCAGCGCTCCATCGGCCATGAGGTTGCCACGCGATTGATTCATTTCAGCGATCGCGGAGAAACCGACGGCTCGGTCAACTTTCCGCCGGTCAACCTGCCCGAGCACGAGGGCAGCCACCGCATCCTGCATATTCACCGTAACGAGCCCGGTATGTTGCGTCAGATCAACAAGGCCCTGGCCGAAGAGAACATCAACGTTTTGGGTCAGTACCTGGGCACCAACAACAAAATCGGTTACGTGGTCCTGGATATTGCCAAGGACATGTCTGAACGGCTGTTCGAGCGTATTCGGGCGGTTGAGGGCACCATCCGCTGTCGCATGCTCTATTGAGGGCTCTCCGCGGGCATCAACAGACCGGCGGCGACCGCGTTTTGGATCTGCTCCAACAACATCCCCTTCACGGCATCGATCTGGGCCGGGGGAACGGCCTCGAAGGCATCCAGCATACGTTGGATGCCTTCCCGGACCGTCAGTGCCTCGGAGAAGACCAAAACAGCCAGGGCGGCCAATTCCGATAACCAGGTCTCGACTACACCCTTGGCGGTATTGCTGATAAGGACCGGGTGAATACCGGCGGGCATGTCGGTATTGCGCTTCATGGCATCATCTTCGGTAGAACCCCAATGCCAGCCGGTTTCAACCAACTGGTGTTGCTCGGAAGCTTTGAAATGACAATTCAGGAAATCCTCGTCACTGACTTTTTCTAAAGCCTGTAACTTCTCTAAAAGAACTGCTTCACCCGCCAGTAGGCGACCGTAGTGATGGATGCCGCGTTCACTGGTAATGAGTTGGCGTTCCAGACGGCAAATGTCGCGCACGGGCGCTTTCAGATAGGTGGGCAGGCTGTCGGCCTCTTCATCTACCCAGGCCGCAAAGCGCTCCAATTGGAATGCCGCATGAGAGTCCCTGAAGTAGCGAATGAGAAACCCCGGCGCGGTCAACTCCGCCAGTTTCATGGTGCGCGGCATCAAGGATTTGAATAAAGCCCTCTCCAAATCCGAGGTCGAGGAAAGCGCGGCTTGCGCGGTCGCTGCACCGGGCCACCAGGCCGATACGGTAGGAGCCAGGATGCTGGGCGTTTGTTTGGGGTCCAGGCAGCGCAGAAGGAAATAGCCGATACCGGCGTTGCCCAGGAACAAGCTGGGATGTTCTTCCTCAGAGTGAAGATAGCCGGAAAGATAGATCTTGTTTTCCTGCTGATAATCAAGCATTTCCCCGGCGATGGTCAAAGCCAGGTAATGATGGGAGGATTCGTCCAAGGCAAGCGAGGCTTCCAACAGGAGATCGGCGTTTCCGCCGTGACCGTGACAGTAGATATAACGCCGGAAGATGTCCTTGTCGTGAAAGGTTTCCTCTACCTTTCCACAGGCGGCGCGAACCTGATCCAAAAAAGATTTGCGACCCAATAACTGCCAGGCGCGTAAGCGCACGAGCCCGATGCCCGCGGCGCCATGACACCAGGCATTGGCATCGCTGGATGCCTCGAAGGGGTAGGGATCGTTTTCCAGCCAGGCCTTTTTGTAACGCTCCAATTCGTCGTCCAGATGAAGATTCTTGCGATTGTCGCGCCAGTTTTTGACTTCGGGATCATAAAAATTGTTTTCGAAGGCCAGCGCCTCTTCGACCAGGGGATAAAGGCCCTCGTGTTTGAACAATGCGGCGGTTTCCAGCAGGGCAAACGCTATACCCGAGGGTCCGTGAGCCATGCCGCATAAGCCGTGATCGTCTCGCTTGGAACGATCCCAGTAGAAGCCCGTCGGACCGGGTCTGGCGTCTTCCAAAAACCGCTTGAGGATGGTGTCGATCAGACCGGGAATACGTTCATCATTTTCCGCGGCATAGAGGTGGTTTAGAGCGAGCAGGATACCGGCCAGGCCATCCAACAGGTCGTGGTTACTCTCGGGCAGTCGTTGCTCCAATTTTTCGAGGACCGGACAAGCGCGGTTCAGCCATAACCGATCTTGGGTAACGCGATACAAAGCCAAAAGGCTGAAGGCAACTCCCAAATCACCGCCGATAAAGCCGGCCCGAGTAGAGGCAGGAATACTCAACCCGTGTGCCAGCCGATCGCCGCCGGCACAAGCCGCATCCAGCCAAACAGACTCCCCTGTGTGCTGCGCCAGGGCGGCCAGGAAGATGACGATTCCTGCATTCCCGGAGTAAAGGTCCAATCTATGTTGCCCCGGTCGCCCTTTTTTCATCAGAGGCCAACTCCACCCGGTGTCATCTTTTTGAGCGGTATCCACAAAGGACCGGCCCAAACGGTTCAACTCGTGTTGAATGGCCTCGGTTATTTGAGATTCCAATGGCGAACTCCCGAAAAGTAACGCCGGCGATGTAGTTTGGTCAAGCCGGTTCTCTCCATTGTACCTCAGCCGGATGTGATCAGCATCAATTGGTTGACTTTCTTTCAGTTGGGGGTCTTTTTTCAGCTGGGTGCAGTTTTGCTCGAGCTCTGCATTTGTCTAGATAATAATATATCACTATTAATCGAGCGAAGACCGTTGGAAAACAAATAAAAAAATACCGGCCGCTTTTATTATAGTTTTTCGGTTAATAATTTGGTGCTACAGCTGGAAGGAATCATCGAAAAAAGCAGCAGGTCGGTTGGTATCTTTGTCAGTATCGGATATTCTTGGACATTGAAGTAAATCTTTCGTAAGAGTTCGATTTTATTTAGCTTTAAGTCTGTTCAAAATTACACAGGAGATCGCCTTAAACCATTGCCACTTTATCAGTTGCTTACCTTAAAATGATTTTTTTCAAATTCATGCTTGCCCCAAGTCGCTTATTTGGCTATAGTTGCGACCAGAGAAAGGTTTGCTCCCCATCCGGCGCTGCTTGGTAACCACTGCCGGATCGTTAGAGTGGAGCATAACTGCGGCCACAGTACAGACGGCTACGAGAAAGCTTCCTGAAAGTATTGTGATCAGGCCCTCTGCCGCCCGCGGAAGGTTTCCTGACACGTCACGCCCTGCTCAAGTGATTACTGTCCGGTTTAACGGCCGGCAAGAATACTTATATCTGGAATGCTCGGACCTCTGTACTGATGACCTTCATAAATCAGAAGAGAGGTGTAGAAAATGATGAAGTTGAAGCTCGATGCGCTCAAAGTGCAAAGTTTTGTTCCCTTATCCACGGATCACAGAAGTCACTTGCTTGGGGGAGATGACAAAGGTGGGAACACCAAGGTTATTATTTCCGGCGGTACCGGCGGTTGCTGCGGAGGCATATTCTGTGTCGATGATCTGCCCAAATAAGATCGAGAACGGGGGTCGGGCAACCGGCTCCCGAATCGTTCGGTAATACAGATTCGTAAGTGCCGTCCGAGGCGTCTTAACTCTTTCGAAAGATCCTCTTGATTGTTTTGCTCTGATCCCAGAACAATTCAATCAACCAAAGGCGACTGGGACGGCACCGAATACTTCTTCGTGAATCGATGCAAAAAAGTCGATTTCGCAACTATTCCCAAGGACCGGACCGAGGATAACCCGTGGAGACGGGTCAGGTATCCAATACGTCTTTCAAATGGCGGGCGCTTTCGTCTACCAGCTTGGCGACGGTCATTTCAGAGAAGTTCATGAAGTTGATTTCGCTCAACATGCCCACCAGACGATCGCTGTTGACCACGGGCAGACAACCTACCTGACGCTCCCGCATCAGCGACAGCGCATCTACCGAAAGCATGTCGGGATGGACACTGAGCGGATTGGGAATCATGACGTCCGCCGCTGTCTTCTCGCCTACCTTGCCTTTGGTCCCGCTTGAAAAGAGTTCCAGCAGACGGCTTTGGGTCAGCAATCCGACCAGGCGTCCTTCCGCGTCCTCTACCGGGGCGTAACGCAGGTGCTGCCAGGTCATGACATTGGCCGCGAAATAAACGGGATCGGTCAGGCGTACCGAAAAGAACTCGGTAGTCATGATCTGCTCCACCTTCCAGTAGCGATTGATCCACGAACCGGCCTCGTCGATATGCACCTCGCCCCATCGGTGCACGGGTTCACCGCTGATTCGGCGTTGGTGTGAGGCGGCGGTGACTGCCACGTTGGCCTCGTAGTCTCCGTTCCTGAGGATGAGTTTCTGGTGATTGTCCAACATCCACTGAGATCCGGTGCGACCGGTTTTGACGCGTTCCTCCACAATATCCAGGTAGTGGTCGCGGTCCTTTTCCGAAATACCGGCCTTGGTCAATCCCTCTCTAGCCATGGGCAGCAGCTCTTTCAGAATGAGCTCAGAAGCCGGGTAGACCTTGTTGTCGAACCAGCGGAAGCAGGTGGCCAGGCCGTTACGAGCAGCCTTCAGGAAGTTGATCCGGGCTGATTCGAAGGCGACATGGTCGCCGATGTGACCGGACAACTTGGGCCTGCCGTGCATCATGCCCAACCAGAAGGCCGCATTGGCCGTTTCATCGATCAGGGTGGGTCCGGCGGGCAGGACGCGGTTTTCGATGCGTAGATGAGGCTTACCCTCCGTGATACCGTAACAGATGCGGTTCCAGCGGTAGACCGTACCGTTGTGCAGTTGCAGGGCTTCCAACTTGGGTATTCCTCCGGCCGCCAGGACATCCAGAGAATCGTTTTGGATCTCTCGTGCTACCAGCACGCGGTAGTTGGCCAGATCCTCGCGGAACAACTCGGTGAGGGACTTGGTGAGCCAGCGATATCCGAAGGTAATTCGCGACCGTTTCAATCGCAATTCCTGGTCCTTCATGCGGCGGGTGTCCACCGATTGCTGGAACAGGGCAATGCGGGTTTCGCGCCACAGCCGTTTCCCCAACAACAGGGGCGAGTTGGTCGCTGAGGCAAGCAGGGGTGCGGAGACCAACTGCGACCAGTTGTAGGCTTCCACGGCTTCCTCGGGTTTGATTTGCAAATGTACCTGGAAGCTGGTGTTACAGCCCTCGAACATGATGGAGTTGTGGTGGGTCAACAATTCGTCGATGCCCTCGATACGGAACTCGTAGGGGCCGCCGCGCAGGTCGTTCATGGCGTCGTTGAGAATGTAATAGCGGTCCAGAGGAGTCAGGTTCTCAATGGAAAGGTCCGTGCGACGGATGGTGGGCAGGATACCCAGCATGATCACCCGGCCGTCCATGGTTTCCATCAAAGCGTCCAACTTGTTGACGCGCTCGGCCAGGTCACGCTGCATTCGGCTCAGGCAGTCGCCGGAAAATTCCAGCGGATCGCAGTTGATTTCCAGGTTGTAGCGGGAATGCTCCGTCGTGAAATGGGGATCACCGATCTGCTCCAAAACGGGCAGAGACACGGGAGCAGGTCGCCAGGACTTGTCGACCAGGCACAACTCCTGCTCGGCTCCGATTCGGATCTTGTCGGTTTCAAAGCACTGATTCGCCAGCATTTGATCGACTGCTTTGATATCGTTGATCAAATAGCACATAAACCGACTGAGATCATGCGGATCAGTGCTCAGGGCAACGGTGGTTCCCATAGAAACTCCAAATTTTACGTTCTTACACCCTCACTAGAAAAAACTAACCAATCCGGCGATGGGTTGCAAGCTAAAAACCATTCAGCCCGAACAGCAGCTAAAAAAGATTAGCATCCTGCACCTGGGCTGCTATGCTATGGCATTCACCAACCGGGAGGGCGACGCATGGTTGCTGATGACATGAAGAATCTGAAAATCGGCGTGATCGGCGCCGGTATCATGGGACGAGCACTGATCAACGGCATGCTGGCGGCCGATTTGCTGGACCGCCGTAATATCCACGCGTCGGTGCACACGGTCAAATCCAAGGAAGCTGTCATCGCCACATTGGGCGTGGACACGACCTGCGGCTATCCGGCCGACAAGGTGGCCGAGACCGATGTGTTCCTGATCTGCACCAAGCCCTATCGCGTCGTTGAGGTCCTTGAAGATCTGAAAGCAAGCGGCCGGCTCCGCGACGACGCGCCGGTCATCTCCATCGCGGCAGGCACCACGGTGGCCACCATGGAAGATATCCTGCCCCGTTCGCCGGTTATTCGCGCCATGCCCAATACGCCCAGTCGTATCGGCGCCGGTGTCACCGTCATTTCACCCGGTCGCCACACCAAACCGGAGCACATGGCGCTGGCCCAACGCATCTTCTCATCGGTGGGTCTCTGTCTGGAGCTCGATGAGACGCACCTGAACGCGGTCACGGCTGTCAGCGGCGCCGGTCCCGCCTATATCTTCCTGATCATTGAATCCCTGGCCGACGGCGCCGTTCGCGTGGGTTTGCCCCGCGATACGGCCTTTCAACTGGTGGCGCAAACAGTGCTCGGTGCGGCGCGCATGATGCTGGACAGCGGCAAACACCCGGCCATGCTGAAGGATGAAGTCACCACCCCGTCGGGTTGTACCATCGGTGCACTGTTGACCATGGAAGACGGCAAGATCAGATCCACCCTGGCCCGAGCGGTGGAGGAGGCTACAGACATCGCCGGAAAACTGGGCTGAACCATGACTACCTTCGCCGTACTCCTGCGGAAACACGCCGACCTGTGCAAACAATTGGGCATGACCGAAAAAAGCGTCAGCATCCTGACCTCCTATACGGAGCGGTTGTGGGCGGAGAACCAAAAGATCAACCTTGTCAGCCGCAAACTAACTCCGGAATCCTTGGTCACGGATCATCTTTTCGACTGCCTCATCGGCCTACCCTATATCCCGAGCGTCAACGCCATCGCCGACCTCGGCGCCGGCGGCGGCCTGCCTGCCGTCCCCCTGGCTGTTTGTCGGCCACAAACCAACCTGGTGCTGTACGAAAAAAGCCCCCTGAAATGTCGCTTCCTGGAAGGCCTGAAGGACCTCGCGCCCAACATAAAGGTGGCGGGCCCCCTGGACGATAAAGGCGTTTCAGGTGAAATCGACCTTGTCATTGCCCGCGGCTTCAAGCCGATCAAAGTGATTTTGCAAATGACCCGAACCTATCATCGAGACGGCGGCCGCTACCTGCTCTACAAGGGCCGCATGGCCCGCATCCGAGAAGAATTGGCCGAGGCAAAACTAAAACCGGAAAAGGTAACCATCCACCGCCTTCAACCGGTAGGTGACGCCGAGGAGCGTCATCTGGTCTGTATCGGAAACGCCGAATAAAGTCCGTACGGTCGAAACGCAAAGCAACTTTCACCTTGTTCGTGTGATTTACGGGTGCTTCACGCTTGACGGCGCGGGTGGAAATGCGGTCTGATTAGGTCGGTTCTATTCCCTTTTACGAGGAGCGCGAGCATGCCGACGCCTGGTTACCTGATTACCCTCTACGAGAACAGCGCCTACCTGGGCGGCGTCCTGATCACTAACGACCACGGTTTCCCCATCGAATTCAAGCACACCGATTCGGTAAGCCCCACCAAGGTGCAACACATGCTTTACGGCCCGGTCTTGGAGCAGTACATCCGCAATCACGTGATTGTGGGCGCCCTGATGGCCAAGATCGAAACCCAACCCACCTTCTTCGTAGTGCCCCAACATCAACTCTACGACATGGCCGATGCCACCGAGTTGACCCTGATTTCCTTACAGCGCACACAACTGGCCGCTATCGGCGACAAGGGAACGGTCAACCGTTCCAAGGAAAGCGAGTGCCTGTTGCAGGGTTGGACCGATCAGCATCCGGTGCGCATTCTCTTCGGCGCCATGCCGGTGGAGACTCAGGAAGCCATTCTCAAAGACCTGGTCTACCTTTCCAAGCATATGGACCTGGTGGAACCCCTGGAACGCCTGGAAAACGTGGTGATCTATCTATGCTCGGAAAAAAATCAGGATTAGGCAGCAAGCTGCGCAAACTGCTGGCGCGCATCCAACGCGAGTTCGACTTCCCCAAGGTTTTCGCGGTGCGGGTCGCCCTGACCACCGAGGTTCACGACATCGTGGACAACCCGGAAGTCGAGGTTCACTCCCTACCCGATTCGAGGCCGGAGACACGCGACTACGCCGTGGACTTGACACCGTCGGTCCATACCGGACATGTCACCGAACCCCGGGTTCACCTGTCACAATCCATGTCCGAAATGAGCACCGAGGCCCACACCGTTACCTGTTGGCGCAAGGAAACGCTCAAAGTAGGCACTGCCCCCCTGGATATCCCGACACCCGAGATTCATGCCCTGAAACCGGAAACGCGTCCGCCCCTGGTTCGCAAACGAAATGTGGGCATTGTCTCGCCCGCAACCTTCAGCGGCGCCTTGCTGAAACCCCCCGAATTACACGGCAGTCGCGGCGATGCCGCTCGTTTTCCCTATAGTCTGCGCGTGATACCCATGAATTCCCTACCCATGAAGTTGCGGATCCGCTACCGGGCCTCTGTGTTGAAAGCGCTTAATTTAAAACCCAACCAGGTCGATTTCGTGGGAGTGGTGATAGGTTTACCCTCCGCACCGCTCAAATTAATCGGCGTGGAAACCGATACGTTAGACGGTTACCCCCGCGCACTGGCCGCGCAAACGGGACGTTTTAACTCGTTTATGAGCGGCAGGGTTTGGGTTATCATCCAGATGAAAAACAAACCGGATTACCTGACCGTGGTCCTGAGAGAGGAGTGAGTTTGTTCGCAATTACCGGTTACGAGATTCAGGAGAAGATCGGTGAGGGCGGCTCGGCCGAGGTCTATCGCGCCGTGCGTGAGGAGGGCAGGTTGAATGTGGCCCTGAAGGTCCTGCACGAGCGCTACTGCTCCGACGCGGGCATGCTCAAGCGCCTGACACGTGAGGCCCGGGTGATCAGCGGCCTGACCCACCAGAATGTGGTGCGTATTTTCAAGTTCGGCTCGCTGCAAAATCGCTTCTACATCATTTTGGAATACCTGTCGCGCGGTTCGCTCAGCAATTATCGACGATTCTCGCAACGCCGCCGGCTCAAGGTCATGATTCAGGTCTGCGACGCGGTTCGCTTCATTCACCGTCACGGCATCGTACACCGCGACCTGAAACCCTCCAACATCATGTTCGGCGAGGACCAGATCCCTCGCCTGGTGGATTTCGGGATCTCGCTGTTCAACAACGAGGACTTCACCCGTCTGACCCACACCAACATGGTCATGGGCACGCTTAGTTACATGTCGCCCGAGCAGCAGAGCGACCCGGCGTCGGTGGATCACCGCAGTGATATCTACTCGTTGGGCGCCATTCTGTACGAGATCTTTACCGGCAAAAAGCCGGTCGGCCGTTTCATGAACCCCACCGATCTGGACAAAACCTTCGACCCTCGCTTGGAGCAAATCATTCTCAGGGCCCTGGCCCACCACAAGGACGAGCGTTACGAAAAGGTAGAAGATCTGGGCAGCGCCCTGCTGGTTCTGTGGAACGACGGTTTGTTCGGCGCGGAGGCCGCGGACGAGGACACTTTCGACGTGCGCCTGGGTTACTGGATCAAAAAAATCCAGGTAGGCGGCGTGGCGGAAAAGATGGAAGCCCGGCAAATGATCCTGAGCCAGGCGACGAAAGATGATGTTATGCGCCTGATCAAGATCTGCGAACATAACGAGACGGAGGTGCGCGGCGCTTTGATTCCGGCGCTCGGTCGACTGCGCGATAAACGCGCCGTGCCCTTTCTCATCAGCGAAGCGGGCAATCCTCTGCTGGCCCGGGAGACCTGCAACGCTCTGGCCGAAATAGGCGATCCGCGGGCCCTGACGCCAATTCTGAAGATCGTCAAGGGCCACAAGGTATTCTCGCACCACGCCCTGGTGCCGCTGGCCCGGCTGGGCGACGAAAAACACCTGAAGGCGATCCTGCCCTACCTGAAGGACAAAAGCTATTCCGATCGGGCCGCGGCCGTCAAGGCTTTCGAGGCGTCGGGCACGCGCAAATATCTCCGCGACCTGAAGAAAGCCCACGCGGCCGAGTCCGACAAAGAGCTGAAGAGCCGCCTCTACACCCTGGTCCAAAAGTTGGAAGTGAGTTAACCCCCACAAACCGTCCCCGGTTATATAAATGAAATGATCCACCCACTGAACCCACCACATACGGCAGTTTTGATTCCGGGCGGCTTGGAAAACCCGGCCCTGGGTCTGTACATCCCCGCTTTGATGGACCTGGTCACGCGCCTTTCCCAACGTCTTCACCTACATATCTTCTCCTTACGCGGCCCTCAAACATCAGGCGATTCCGGTCGCATCGGCGGAGCCGCGCTCACCTACCTGCCCGAGCACGCCGGCATGGGCCTGATGCGCAAGCTGAACGGTTATCGCCGGGCCTTCGTCCGCGAACATAGGCGGCGCCCCTTTTCCCTGATTCATGGGATTTGGGGTTTGCCCTCGGGTCTGGCTGCGGTTCTTTTGGGCCGCCGCTTCGGATTGTCGGTGCTCGTCAGCTTGCAGGGCGCGGAAACGGCTCGTCTGCCGGAGGCCGACTACGGCGCCGGCCTGACCTGGAAAACCCGTTTCCTATTGAACCGCACGCTCCGCCATGCCCGGATGGTGACCGCGCTGACGCAATTCCAGGCTGATTTACTGCCGGCGGGTGTCACCGCCGAAATCATTCCCTACGGCGCACCTGGCGAGCATTTTCGGCCCGCACAACGCATTCCCCGGCCGCCGTACCGCTTTCTGCACGTCGCCCATCAGAACCCGGTCAAGGATCAGGCAACCCTGCTGCGGGCCTTCGCTCAGATTTCGGCCCGTATCCCCGCCCGATTGACCCTGGCCGGCGGCGACTTCATGCAAGGGGCCGTTCAACGCCTGGCCTCAGAATTGGGTCTCCGGGAGTCGGTGGATTTCGCGGGCGCTATCGCCCATCGGGAACTGCCGACACTTTTCGCCGAGGCGGATTGTCTGCTGCACACCTCTTTGTATGAGGCCCAAGCCGTGGTAATCGCGGAAGCCATGACCGCCGGCGTTCCGGTTTGCGCAACACGTGTCGGTCTGGCGGCGGACCTGGACGGCAGCGCCGTTACGGCCGTTCCCGTCGGTGATCATCAGACCCTGGCCGAAGAGGCAACCGCCCTGGTGACCCATGAAACGGCCTGGCAAAATCAGCGCGAGGCCGGCCTGGCCTGGAGCCGCGACCATGACGCCGCTTGGACGGCGGATCGCTTCGCCCGGCTTTACGGCGAATTGATCGGGAGCGGGTCATGACCTTTTCCGCGGTGCTCAAGAATCTGGGCGGCCCGCCCGACAATCCCGCGCGCTGCCACCTGGTCATTCGCAACGGAATTCTGGAAGCCGTGTTGACGGCGTCCCACCACGTTCCCGATGATCTACCTCACCTGGATCTGAACGACCACATCGTCTTTCCAGGACTCATCAACAGCCATGATCACCTGGCTTTCAATCTCTACCCCGCGCTCCGCGAGAGTATTTACGCGGATTACGTAACGTGGGGGCCGGCCATTCACCGGAGCTTCGCCGACCTGATCCGCGAAATCGAAGCCATACCCAGGCCCTTACGCACTCGCTGGGGCGCCGTCCGCAACCTGGTTAACGGCTTTACAACCGTCATGGATCACGAGGCCGAACAGACGCCGGACCCGCCGTATCCCACCCGCATCACCGACTTCTGCTATCTACACTCCATGCGCTTCCACAAACGACCCTGGTTGCAGATTCTCAAGCCGCCCTTCCGCTTGCCGCTGGTCGCACATCTTGGCGAGGGGACGACCCGTGCCATGTACCGGGAAACCAGGCGCCTTTTGCGGTTCAGCCGGTTGCGCAGGATCGTGGCCGTCCATGGCATCGCCCTTACCTCGGAGCTCGCCGACCGTCTGGCCGGTCTTGTGTGGTGCCCCGATTCCAACCTGTTCCTCTACGGGAAAACCGCCGCGGCGGACCGTCTCAAACAGCACTGCCCCGTCATGTTCGGCACCGATTCCAGTCTCAGCGCCGACCCCGACCCCTGGCGACAGTTGCGCAAGGCGCGCGATCTGGGCATGTTGACCGACCGCGAGTTATACGACGCGCTGACCACCGTCCCGGCTCGAATCTGGAACCTGCCGCACGAGGGGGCCCTTCAACCCGGCGCACCGGCGGATCTGGTGGTGGCGCGGCGGGGTGCGGAAGATGCCTGGGACGCCTTCTTCGGCTTGGGTCAGGCAGCGATTCGGTTGGTGCTGTGCGCGGGTAATCCGGTACTTGTGGACCCCGACCTGCCCCTGGAATCGTCAACGCTGATACCATCCCGCGTCGGGGAAGAAACCAAGCTGACGCCATGGGACCTGCAGGCTCTACGCGAAGAAACCCTGGCCTTCAGCAAGCGCGTGCAATTCCCCCTGCCGATTGGACCCCCGGAAACCTAATCGGCCAGGCGCACAGCATCGGGCGGGTGGGTGAGAAACTCCATATCGGGCTCGTTGCCGATCACCTGGTTCATATGCCACTCGTTGCGGAACAGGGCCACCGGGTGCTCGCTCTCGTCATACATGATGGAGAAGGTATAGCGCTCGGGATTGGTAATTTCACTGCCGATCCAACGAGAGGCGCCATATTCCAATACGTCCAGGCGCACCTCGCTACGGTACTCGGTTTTCATGCGGTCCCGGAAGACCTCCAACTGTAACTGGCCGACGGCGGCAATCACTGGTAGATTGGCCACGCGCTTGGGATCGCGGAAGATCTGGACCACGCCCTCCTCGCCCAACTGCTCCAGGCCCTTGCGGAATGATTTGCTCTGCGAGGTATCCACCAGAATAACCCGGGCAAAGAGTTCCGGGGCGAAGCGCGGGAAACTGGGCATTTGGAAGGCCTTGCCGTCGGTCAGCACATCGCCGACCTTGAAGGTGCCGGGGTTGACGAGGCCCACGATATCGCCCGGAAAGGCTTCCTCGATGATCTCGCGTTTCTGTCCGAAGAGGCGGTAGGGAAAACTCAACTTCACCTTGCGACCACTACGCAGGTGCTTGACCGTCATGTTCTTTTCGAAACGGCCCGTGGAGACGCGGATAAAGGCCATGCGGTCGCGGTGCATGGGGTTCATATTGGCTTGCACCTTATAGACAAAGCCGCTGAACTGAGCGGACTCCGGGGTCATCGGGCCGTCGGTGGTCGCCAGGGGCGCGGGCTTAGGAGCGCGCTGAGTGAAATCGGTGAGGAAGTGCTCGATGCCGAAGTTGTTGAGCGCACAACCGAAAAAAACCGGGGTGATTTCGCCCTCGTTGAAGGACTCCTCGTCGAAGGGATGCATCAGTTCTTCCACCATCTCCAGGTCTTCGCGCAGACGCTCCGTATCCGCCTCGCCTACCATCTCTGCCAGCTTGGGATCGTCGATACTGGTGGAGGAAACCGGCGCCTTCCACTGACCGCCCACGGTGCGCTCGTACATATGCACCGAGCCGCTGTGGCGGTCGTACACGCCCTTGAAGGCGCCGATATCGCCGATCGGCCAGGTCATGGGCACGGCCAGAATGCCCAGGACTTCTTCCAGTTCTTCCAAAAGGTCGAACGGGGATTTACCCGGACGGTCCATTTTATTGATAAAGGTGAAGATGGGGATGCCACGCTCGCGACAGACCTTGAACAGCTTGATGGTCTGCGGCTCCACGCCTTTGGCGCCGTCCAACAACATAATGGCGGAATCGACGGCCAGCAGGGTGCGATAGGTGTCCTCACTGAAATCCTCGTGGCCAGGGGTGTCCAACAGGTTGTAGATGGTGCCGTTCCACTCGAACTTCAGCGCACTGGAGGAAATGGAGATGCCGCGAGAGCGTTCGATCTCCATCCAGTCGGAGGCGGTCCGGGCGCGATTGGCCTTCTTGGTGATCATGCCCGCCTTCTGGATGGCGCCGCCGTACAGCAGTAACTTCTCCGAAAGCGTGGTCTTCCCCGCATCCGGGTGCGAGATGATGGCAAATGTGCGTCGACGGTCGATTTCCTCTAGTATGCTGCTCATGGTGATTCCCGAAAGGCAAAAGATAGGCGGCGTGCGCCGAACCAGCATTGTACCCGTCGAAGCGCCTCTTGAAAAGACCGGGCCGGTATATTCCCGGGATGTGGTCAAAGCCGAAGGAATTTGCAGGTTGTTACGTGAGTATCCGGCACCGAGCCTATCCCTGCCCTAAGTAAACAGAAAAAAACCGGCGTAAAAAACAACCAGGCAACATGATAATCTGCATAAACACTCCCTTAATCGAAAAATGTTTTGTTGAACTAATCGCTTCGCGAAGGGAAGAATGCAGGACAGATACCCGATGGGCCGGCCGCCTTGGCGGCTGTATCACGGGGATCATCAGGGAAACCACGATCCGGATCAGCAGGCCCAGGGGAACGCCGTATTTCAGGCAATCCGTGAAGGTATAGCCGCCGAGGCCTATGACGATGATGTTGGTCCGGCAGGCGGTGGGTGTGGCGAAGGCGGCGTCGGCGGCATGATCAAGGGATTTGGCGTCCACACCCGGTTCGTGGGACGCCGGCCGGCGGCGTCATGAGGCCACCGCCGCGTTGGAGATCAACGAGGTCGGTACATTGGTGATCAGGTACAGGGCGGCTGCCGGTCAGCGGGTGATTGGCGCTCACCTCCACCAGGAAATGGGCCACGTTGAAGAAAGGGGCGATCGGCATGCAAGGGCTGTGTCGGTTTTGTGTCCATATCGTGCCGCATCTACCCCACCGGAGTGGGCTTTATCTATAAGTGCTTTTTTTTGAGCAAAATAGTCATCTGCTTGCTGCCGGCATGTTCTGTGCTTATCCATATTTGGCTTACTCGTGAATTCGGTGTTAGAATAGATCACCAGCCTCAAGATAAGCCGGGACCCGGCAGAGAACGAAGAATCGAAATCCAGGAGGAAACCATGAGTTATTCCGAAAACTTCAAAAAGGCGATGGAGAATATCGGCGATGTCGTCAAGGATATCTCTGAACTGAATGTTCGCACCTTTGGCGGCAGTCTTGTCTTCCAGGTTCAAGACGGTCAGGAACTTGATTGGAATTCCATTTTGAAGAACGCCAAGAACAGCGGCATCGTGACCCTTAAGTTAAGCACCGATATCAAGATCGACGGTGACGCCGACCTGTTTATTGCCGATGACGCCACCACCAAACATCAGGAGGCGCATCAGGCGGCCCTGGCCGCGGGTAAGGAAAGCCGTGCCGCCATCATCAAATTTATCAAGGACATTGTAGAGAAGATCACCTGAGGGAGCGTTCCGATGGTCGATATGCTGTTGAACGCCCTGGACGAAGCAGAGGCCCGGGGCGTCTTGCCGCCGTTGGAAGAAGAAACCGGCGGCCCCGAACCGGAACGCATTGCGGTCCTGCGCAACCGTCTCTACTTGATGGGTTATCTTGCTCGTGACTCCGGGAAAACGTTTCCGGATGAGGATATGAACGAGGGCCTGGTCCTTTTCGCCGAAGAAGCAAGCATTCCCCAGGGGGCGAATCTTTTCGAGGAAGCCTGGACCGTTTTACAGGAACTGGTCTCCTTCGAGACGGAAACCAACCTGATAACCTGGCTGCAATCCGGGAGAGAGACGTTGCTGAAGCGGGCGGTTCACCTGCGCCTCTTTGCATTCGGCCTGATGGAACGACCTCCTAAACAACGCCGTCTTTTCCGGAACCTGGACAAGGCCCTCCGAAATTTTTCGACGGTGGCGAAAGTCTTCTCGCTCACCAGGGAGGAACTTCCCGCCGAACCTGTCGGGAAAACACTGGCGGTTCTCTTCGATCAGGAAGGCCTTGTTTCCCGATTCGCCGAAATGGGTGATCGACTTCTGCTTCATTTCCCGGTAGGAATATCCAGGCGAGAGAAACTTGCCTGGAAATCCCTGGCGATGACGTTCGTCAAAAGCCTGGCTCGTATCGAACTGTGGTTGCTGGGTTACAAGACGCATGCAAGTCCGTCCGAGCCCAACCGGTTTGAA
Source organism: Acidobacteriota bacterium (assembly GCA_030066195.1). GTDB lineage: Bacteria > Acidobacteriota > Holophagae > Acanthopleuribacterales > Acanthopleuribacteraceae > JASJCB01. The sequence continues at coordinate 6,469 of JASJCB010000047.1, read as the reverse complement.
CATGCCCGCTTGAGCCTGAGAGCGGCTTTACCCGCTTTTTGGAAAGACCAGGACAAAGAATTTCGCCCCCCTCAACGTGAACGGGACCGTATTGACGGTCGTCTTTTTAGACGGATGGCGCAACTTCGCGATCCGGGCGACGCTTCCTCCGAGCCGGAGGATGAAGAGGAACTGATATCCAGGGTTCTTGACGAGCCGAATACTCAAAAAGAAGTCATCAAGCAAATGCGCTCACTGGGCGCGCGCCTTTACGACGGGATCAAACGCGTGTGGCGCACCATCAAGAATTTCTTCCGGCGTGCGGTCAGAGCCGTCAAGACCTTTATTGTCAACACGGCCAGGTTTCTCAAGGAGCGTGCGAGACAAACCGCCGAGCAGGTGCGAAACGCCTTTCGCGCGATCGGGTCAGGGGTTCGGTTTATCGTCAGGCGTGTGTTCGCGGGATCGGACCCGGGTCATATCATGTTCGTCCATGACCGCGATCTCGATTTTGAAGCGTTTGTGGACCACCGGGCCGATTGGTCGCGAGTACGCGCCTCGTCCCGCAGACTGATCCTGCGGGCTCGAATCATGACCTACGGCCTTAACATTCTCTCGGCATTGATAGGCGCTTTCTTTGCCGTTATCAAACGTGCGCTCACCGGCTGGTTCGGCATCTTGTTGGCGCTGGTTCGCATCGGTCGATCCGTTGCCCGAATCATTAGGGATGCCGCGGCCGCGGGGCTGCTATTCGATCGCCTGGAAGAAATAGAATTGCCCCAACCTGCCTTGGAGGAAGTATGAATGCCGAAATGTTCGACAAAGAATTGGAAGAGGTGGAACAACGCCGTAATTTGATTTTGAGGGATTCTCACGTGGATAGGCTCCCTCAACTGACCCATATCCCGGAAGACCAGCAGACGGATGCCTTTCGGCAGGTTTTGGAAGAACTGAACGAGGATGAGGAAGCCTGGCAGACAGCAGTTCAATCAGAAGAGGACCAGGAGACGCGTGCCCGCTTTCCGGTGAAACACGCGGGCCTGGTAGGTTTGGCCTTCAGTGGCGGCGGGATACGCTCCGCCACCTTGAACCTGGGGGTCTTGCAGGGATTGAAGCGCATCGGCTTGTTCAAAGCGGTGGATTATTTGTCTACCGTCTCCGGCGGCGGTTATTTGGGCGGCTGTATCAGTTCCATACTGGCGACGGCCGATAAGGACGACCTGCCTTTTGAACACAAGCAAGGCAAGCCGGAAGGCGCTGTTTTCCGCACGCTACGCAATAACTCCAACTACCTGGCTCCGAAAGGCGGATTGGATTACCTGCGCATCCCTCTGCTTCTGATGCGCGGTATCCTGATCAATTTCGCGGTCATCATGCCCTATATCCTCATGGCCGCTGCCTTTACCTTGCTTTTCTATCACAACGGTTCTTTCCTGGAATCGTCCTTCATCCCTCAACTACCGGTTCCGTTCTCGCTTTCCTTGATCGTTTTGGCGGTTCTCGTTGTCTTCGGTATGCTGTTGTATCCTTTATTCAACGTTCTCTTCCGGTCCGGTAAAGGCTTTGCCGGCAAAGCCTGGGAACTGCGCAACCGTTCGAGCCGTTGGATGAGTCTGTTTTTTTTAGCCGCCCTGGTGTCGGCGCTTCTTGAAGCCCAGCCGTACTTTTTAAACCTGATCAGCGACGGACTGTTGGAAGATATCCAAATTCTCTCCGGCAGCGCCGGGTTATTATCGTTGGTCGGCGGCGTGTTCGGCAGATCCGTGATCCACCGCCTTTGGAAATGGTTGCAAGCGGCCATGATGTCCCTAATCGCCTTGTTGGGCATCCTCACTTTTTGGGGGATTTATATCTGGTTGACCTACAGGGCTGCCCAAAACCTGGAGTCGAACGCCTCGGGCTGGGATTCGCCCTGGTTCCTTTATTACATACTGATTGCGTTTGGATTGTGGTTGTACACCACCCTGACCGTCGACATCAACCAGACCTCCATGCACAACTTCTATCGCGATCGTCTCAGTAAAGCCTATCTCTTCAAGCCCAACACAGACGATCCGGAATTGCTGGATCACAACGACACTCTGAAACTTTCCGAACTCAATCAAAACGGCCGCGCACCCTACCACCTGATCAACACCGCCGTCAGTGTGGAAGATTTCGACGATCCCTATAAGCGCGGGCGCCACGCCGATTTTTTCCTGTTCAGCAAGCATTACGTGGGCAGTTGGTTCACCGGTTATTGCCCCACCGAAGAAATGGAGAAAGCCGACCCCCATATGAACCTGGGTACCGCCGTAGCCGTCTCGGGCGCGGCTGCAGCCCCCAACATGGGGCGTTTTACCAGCAGGCCGTTGCGCTTCATTCTCTCCATGCTCAACATCCGGCTCAACTATTGGTTGCCCAATCCCAAAGGGATCGAGAGACGCCTGGGTTTCGGCAGGAATATGCGCCGGGTAGGGCCGCTCTACCTGATCCGGGAAATGTTCGGCGGGCTTTCCGAAAATAGCTGGAATGTGAACGTGTCGGACGGCGGCCATATCGAGAACCTGGGAATCTACGAGTTACTGAGGCGGCAGTGCCGGTTGATTATTTGTGGAGATGGAGAAGCCGACTCGGGTTTTTGTTTCGACGGATTGGCTACCGTTATCCGTATGGCCCAAATCGATCTGGGCATCAAAATTACCATGGAGGGTCTGGACGAGATCCGTAATGGAGAACAGAGCTACGCTATCGGCACCATTCACTACGGGACCGAGGAAACGCCGCGAAGGGGTAAACTGATCTATCTTAAATCCTCGATGCCCGGCGATCACACCCTCGAGTCGACCCTGACCCCGGAAGCATTTGTCAGTTCGCCGAATCGCGATGACAACCGCCACTTCGACGACAACCCCTACCTGGCCAACTATGAAATGGAGGAGCCCACGTTCCCCCACCAGTCCACCGGCGATCAGTTCTTCGACGAAAAACAATTCGAGTGTTATCGTGCGCTCGGCGCCAAAATAGCCTTGGAAACGTTCTGGAGGTAGTGACGTCTTGCCGGTGCGTCCGCGATTTCTATTTCAAGGGCGCGGGCGCATCGGGTTTGGTGCGTTCTCGATTTCTATTTCAAGGGCCAGATCACGGGGATCATCAGGGAAACCACGATCCAGATCAGCAGGCTCAGGGGAACGCCGTATTTCAGGTAATCCTTGAAGGTATAGCCGCCGGGACCCATGACGATGATGTTGGTCTGGTAGGCGATAGGCGTGGCGAAGGCGGCGCTGGCGGCATAAGCCACCGTCATGATCAGGGGTTTGGCGTCCACACCCAGTTCATGGGCCAGGCCGATGGCCAGCGGGGTCATGAGGGCCGCGACCGCCGCATTGGAGATCAGCGAGGTCAGCACATTGGTGATCAGGTACAGGGCGGAGACCAGCATCAGCGGGTGATTGGCGCCCACAACTTCCACCAGGAAATGGGCCACGTCTTCGGTGAGTCCCGTGTTCTTGAAGGCCGTTCCCAACGGGATGGTGCCGATCAAAAGGAAAAGTACGTTGAAATCGAGCGCGGCAATGCAATCATCGGTACCCAGGCAACGCACCACGATCAGACAGACCACGCCGGCAAGGGCCCATACGGCCAGGGGGATGGGCGTCAAAGCGGTCAGTAGGATGACGGCTAACATGACGCCCACGGCCCATTTGGATTTTTCGCGCTTGGGAATGGTCTTGTCCACTTCCTCGATCACCAGGAAGTCGCTGCTGTCGCGCAACACATGCATGGCCTGGGTTTCGCCCTGGACCAGGAACATATCACCCGACTTGATGCGCATACCGCGTATATCCAGGCGATGATGGCGCCCGCCGCGCTGTACCGCCAATACCTTGACGCCGTAGATGGTATGCAGCCGCAACTGGCTGACCTTGTTGCCCACCAAGGGCGAGTCGGGAAGCACCACCAGTTCGAACAGGGTTTGCGAGTAGGTGCGCATGATGGGTACGCGCACCGAGTCTTCCAGAACCGTGCCCAGCGCCACCTGTTGCTCGTTGATCAGGTCGTTCAACGCCTCGGGGTTGCCTTCCAGAATCAGGGCATCATGGTTTTGAATGACCTCATTCTCCGCGTGAGCCTTGTACTGGACGTCGCCCATGCGCATCAATTGCAGGAAGCGCATGCGGCCGTTTTTGGGAAAGACGTCCTTGATGACCTTGCCTATCAGCGGCGAATCTTCCTGAACCACCACCTCGGTTACATAACTACTGCGTTTGTTGGGCGGCAGAATGGCGGTCAGCGAGTCGCGCTTGGGCAACCAGCGTTGACCGGAGATGATGAGAAAAGCGCCGCCTACCGTGAGCACGATCAGGCCCAGCGGCGTGAATTCGAAAATGCCCAGGTGCAGTCCGGTCTCCTGGCGGTAGAACTCGTCGATGAGCAGGTTGGTACTGGTGCCGATAAGCGTACAGGTTCCGCCCAGGATGGCCAGGAAGCTAAGCGGCATCAATAACTTGGAAGGCGGAATTCCCAATTCGCGACCCAGCGACATGAGCACGGGCACCATCATGACCACAATCGGCGTGTTGTTGGTGAAGGCGCTGGCCAGGGGGATGAACGCCGCCATGGCGATGATCAAACGAGTGTAACTGCCGCCGGAAAAGGCGGCCAACTTTTTGGTCAAGGGCTCCAACGCGCCCGTCTTGATGAGACCGGCGCTTAGAATGAACATGCCGCCGATGGAGACCGTGGCCGGGCTGGAGAAACCCTGAAGCGCCTCGTCCAGGGACAGGATGTTGCAGACGGTCAAACCGACGATGGTGACCAGGGCCGTGGTGATAACCGATAAGCGCTGAGAGATATAAAGGTACATGGCCAGACACACAATGCCGATAAAAAGCACTTTGTCCAATGTCACCCGTTTCCCTCCATATCGAACGGTTGTCGCCTTTCTGAAACGGCTGCCCGCGATTGGGCGAAATTTTTTTGAAAACCCCGACTCACATGTTATTGTACCCAAATCGAGCCCGGCGGGCGAGGGAATACGAGGAAAGGTCAACAAATTGGCAAACCTCACGAATAAAGGTTGGATATCGGCTGATGAACTACTGTTCTGATTGTGGAGAAAAGCGACTAAATAGAGCCCGATTCTGTCATAGCTGCGGTTTTGCCTACCCCGGCGCCTCCAACCATATCCTCGCGCTGGGATTATGTGTCGTCGTCTTCCTGGCGGGGCTGTCCTACGCGGTGATTCAGCGCATCGTGCTGCCCAATATGCCGGAGGAGGCGCCGGTCGTCGCGGCGGTGGACAATCACGACCACGACGATCACGAGGACCATGATCATGAGGAAGATACAGTCGCCGTGGGCGGAGGGGGCACAGCCCGACCCAACCACGCCGCGGGCGCGGCGGGCACGCCTTTCGCCTCGGTAGAGCAGTTCTTCCGCTCGCACGGCATCATGGGCCCCAAGGTCTTCTCCTTCAAGGTGATCGATGACAGCCGAGCGATTATCTATTTGGACGGCTTCCCCATGGACAAGATGCCGGAAGCCATGCGCAAAGGTCTGGACGACAAGATCAAGCAACAGCTTGAGCCCCTGGGCGAAGGAACCATCCTGGAAGTACGCGATGCCAGAGACCGCCGCCTGCTGGCGGGTTACGGGAACGAGTAACGGGCCGATTCACCACCGCTGTCCAACCTGGTGAACTACAGGTTGACCCTTACTCATTCCAGACACGGCAGTCCGCTTTCGTCCTTACATTTTCCCGATCTCCGTGATAGAAACCTGTGTCGCGTCTATCGATGAATGAAATCAGGAGGTTGTTTTGGAATATGATTCGCCGTGGAAGGGTGTGATCGAGCATATGTTGTTTCACTGTATCAAGATGATTAACAACAGGCTCTTTCGGGATATCGACTGGGATGTCAAACCGGTCTTCCTGGACAAGGAGTTGAAGAAAATTGCCCCCGAACACAAGCTGGGTGATCGGTTTGTGGACAAGCTGATCAAGGTCAAGTTGAAAAACGGGCAGGCCAGATGGATCTTGCTGCATATCGAGGTTCAGGCAGGCAAGGATACACAATTCCCTCGTCGTATGTTCGTCTACAACTACCGCATCTACGATCGCTTCGATGAAGAGGTCTTAAGCATGGCAATCCTGGCCGACTTGGATGACGACTGGCGCCCCGACCGTTTCCAATACGGGGGATATGGTTCTAAAATGGGTTTGAAATACAAGGTCGTCAAGCTGACCGACTACGAGGAGCACAAGCTGGAGCGAAACAAGAACCCGTTCGCCATAGTCATCCTGGCTCATTTACAAGCGAAAAGAAATTCGGGCGAAGACGAAGACCAACAGGTGACCCGAGCCAAGGCCAAAAAACGCCTGCTGCGCAACGCCTTGACCAGAGGTTACAGTCGGGAGTTGATCCGTCATCTAACTCTATTCATCGACTGGGTCATGAATGTGCCGGAAGACCTTGACAACAAGCTCAAGGAGGAATTACATAATGAA
>JASJCB010000018.1 GCA_030066195.1 Acidobacteriota bacterium | reverse complement strand
ATCCCGGAGAACGAACGGTTTCTATTAGTATATGCGGAATCGTGGGATGAATCAGCTCAGAAAGATGGTGAGAAGTTAGGATGACCGGCGTGCACGCAACCCGCGTGCCTGCAAGCCGAGAATCGCCCTCCGGGCGAGGCGAGGCGGGAACCCCCTGGGCGCGCACGCATCCTGCGTGCATTGTGTGGGAAAAATAAGAGTTAAAGGTTTAAGAAATAGCTGGTTACAAATTAGGCCGATAACCTCTCTCCTTAAGACGAATGGCCTGGTCTTAACTTGTAAGCAGTTTTTACTGACTTCTTAGCTCTTGTTTTTCCCACGCAATGCACGCAGGATGCGTGCGCGCCCAGGGGTTCCCGCCTCGCCCGGGGGGCGATTCTCGGCTTGCAAGGGGGCATCACTGTCCTTCTAATTGCCTCAAGAACGGTTCGCGGTAGTTGCGGCCCAGCTTGTGTTTGCTGCCGTCTTTTAGGGCGACCAGGTAATCGCCCCGGCCCGCCGGTTCCATGTGGGCGAAGTAGTCCAGATTGATCAGCGTCGAGCGGTGGATGCGGGCGAAGCGGGTCGGATCCAGTTTCTTTTCCATGTTGCTGATGGTCTCGCGGTGCAGGTAGTTGCGCGCCTCGGTATGGATACGTACGTATTTCTCCTCGGCCAGGATGCTGATGACCCGGTTGGTTTCGATGCTGAAGAGCTTGCCGCCTTCGCGCAAGAGCAGGCGGCGGGCGCCGGGTTGTCTTTCGGCCAGTTGGGCCAGCAAGGCGCGCATGGGCGCCTGTGCGTCGGCTTGGGCGGTGAGTTCGCCGGCGGCGCGTTCCAGGGCCGCGTTGAAGCGGGCCTTGTCGAACGGTTTCAGCAGGTAGTCCAGGGCATGGACCTCGAACGCCTTCAGCGCGTATTGGTCGTAGGCGGTGGTGAAGATCACCCGGGGGAGCCGGTCCGTTGCCAGCGCGTTCAGCAGGTCGAAACCGGAGGCGCCGGGCATTTGGATGTCCAGGAACAGCAGGTCCGGCCGTTCCCGCTCGATCAGGGGCGCCGCTTCTTCCGCGCCGCCGGCCTCGCCGATGCAATGGAAGCGAGGGTCCTCGCTCAGCAGTCGCGCAATTTTTTTGCGCGCGGGCGGTTCGTCGTCCACAATGATGACACGGTAGGTCAAAGCGCTCACCTCAACCCGGCGATTGTTGGGGGAACATGCCGTTCCCGGCAAGTCGCGGGTGATTCGGCCGGTAAGGGAAACCGTTTAGATTCAGCGACGGCCGTGAGGTATCTTCTCATACCCCGAGCCGGGTCTCAAAGCGGGAAACTCTTTCGGGCGAATGCGCAACCTGTAAGCGAGCGCACACAATGCGCATCCGATCGGCGCAATCATCGGCACAAGCGTTAAATTTTCGAATGTGTGGACCGATGTAGTTTTAGGGCGTACTTTCCTTAATCAATTCAAGTTCATCGTGCTCCCCAAAATATGGCCGTCAGGCTACCCCGCATGATGAAACCAAGCTTCCAAATTTACAAGAACATCAGCACCCTTTGCTCCCTGACATTCTGGTTCACGGTGAGTACGAGTCTGCCTGTCGCGGCGCAGGGCATCACCGCCAAAAACACTGCCGATATCTCCTTTTCCCGCATCCCCGAGGAAGTGTTCCCCGATGTGCAGATCCAGAACATCTTCCAGGACAGCCGGGGATTCTTGTGGGTGGCCTCGCCCGCCGGGGTGAGCCGGTTCGACGGCTACGAATTCAAAACCTTTCGCGGCCGTTCCGACATGCCCAACACGCTCAGCGCCCGGCCTACGCTGATGCTGGAAGATTCCAAGGGCGACCTGTGGGTGGGCACCTTCAACGGTCTCAACCGCTTCGACCCGCGCTACAACCACTTCGATCGGTATATGGCGGACCCCGACGACGAAACGGCCCTGGGCACGCCCATCGTCTCCGCCCTCTATGAGGACAGCCGCGGCCGGGTCTGGGTGGGCTTGGACGGCGGCGGGCTGCAAATTCTGGATCGGGAAGCCGGCGCCTTCCAAACCATCCTGGGCGCCAACTATCCCCTGCGCTCCACCTATTACGTGTCCAGTATTCTCGAGGATCGCGACGGCCTGCTCTGGGTGACCATCTTCGGCGCGGGGGTACGCGTCCTGGATCGGGAGGGAACGCTCACGGCCTCCTACAAACACAATCCCAGGAAGCCGGGCGGATTGAGCAGCGCCCAGGTCTGGTTCGTCCACGAGGACAGCCGGGGCGCTATTTGGATCGGCACCCAAAACGCGGGCCTGGACCGGTTCCACAAGGAGACCGGCGAATTCACCCATTACCGCAAGACTGACGCCAAGGGCAGCCTGCCGGACAACAATGTGCGCGCCTGCCTGGAAACATCCGACGGCATGATGCTGTTCGGGACGGGCGCCGGCCTGGTGCGCATGGATGACCCGGAGCGCGGGACCTTCGAAAAAATCGATCCCGAAACCCTCGGCAAATTGGAAATCAGCACCCTCTACGAGGAACGCACCGGTGTGATTTGGGCCGGCGCCTGGCAGGACGGCATCTATCGCTACAACCCCTTCGCGGACCGCTTCGCCACCTACCGCCACGATCCCGAGCGGGAGGACACCGTCAGCCATAACCAGGTCTGGACGTTCTTCCAGGACCATGAGGATACGCTGTGGGTGGGCACCGGAGCGGGCCTGGATCGCATGACCGAGGACGGTTTCCAACACATTCCCCACCGGCCCGACGACCCGGAAAGCATCGGGCCCGGTGCGGTCAACGCCATCTACGGTGAAGGCGACACCCTGTGGTTGGGCCTGTGGGGCGGCGGCTTCAACCGCATGGACTTGAAGACCGGTAAAGTCAAGCGTTACCCGTCGGGCAAGCGCGACGGCAAATCGACCTCGGTGAACCGGATCAAGTGCATTGCGCCCGGTCGCGAGGGCGAACTGTGGATCGGCACCTTTCCCGGCGGTTTGAACCGTTTCGATATGGCGACCGAGAGCTTTAAATTCTACCTGGCCGATGAGAACGACCCGAATTCCCTCAGTCACAACTATGTCTGGACCCTGCTGCGCGAGGGGAACGTGTTGTGGGTGGGCACCTCCGGCGGATTAGACGCCCTGGACCTGCAAACCGACCGGTTTTCGCATTTTCGGAACGATGCCCAAGACGCTACGAGCCTCAGCCATAACTACGTCTACGCCCTGTTGCGCGCCGGGAACGAGGACTTTTGGGTGGGCACGGAAGCCGGCCTGAACCGCCTGAACCCCGACGGCAGTTTCACCATCTACCGCGAGACCGACGCTCAGTTGAAGAACGGCACCATCCACGGCATCCTGGAGTCCTCCACCGGGCACTTGTGGCTGAGCACCAACCTGGGCCTGGTCGACTTCGACCCCGCCACGGAGACCTTCCGGCACTTCGATAAAAACGACGGCTTGCAGGGGAACCTCTTCCAGAAAGGCGCGGCGTTCAAGGACTCCTCGGGGCTCATGTACTTCGGCGGCACCGAGGGCTTCGACCGTTTTCATCCCGATCCCCTCAAGCGCAACCTGGTCCCGCCCCAGGCCGTGATCACCGCGATGCGCCTGTTCGATAAACCGGTGCGTTGGGAAGACGACGACAAGATCTTGTCCCAAGACATCAGCACCACGAAACAGCTGGTCTTGAGTCACGAACAGAGCTATCTTTCCTTCGATTTCACCGCGCCCAACCTGCGTAACCCGGAAAAAACCCGCTTTGCCTTCCGGTTGCACAACCTGGATCGCGAGTGGCGCTACCGCGAGGCCGATAACCGGGCCGCCTACTATACCTCCATCCCGCCGGGTTCCTACACTTTCGAGGTCAAGGCCTCCAACGGCGACGGCGTTTGGAGCGAAAGCCCCGCCACCCTGGATATCCTGATCAAAACGCCGCCGTGGCGAACCCCCTGGGCGTACACCATCTACTTGATGACCATGCTCCTCATCCTGGCCGTGATCTTTCACAATATCCGACGGCGCCAGATGGAAGAGACCCTGCGTCGCGAGAAGGAAGCCGCGGAAATTGCCAACCAGGCCAAGAGCCGCTTCCTGTCCAACATGAGCCACGAGTTGCGCACGCCGTTGAACGCCATCCTGGGCTTCAGCCAGTTGATGAGCCACGACGAGCAATTGTCGGACGATAACCAGCGCAACCTGAACATTATCAACCGCAGCGGCGAACACCTGCTGTCGGTGATCAACGACGTGCTGGAGATGTCCAAGATCGAGGCGGGCAACGCCACCCTGAACGTGGTCGGCTTCGACCTGGTCAACATGTTGAACGGGCTGGAGCAGATGTTCCGCTTGAAGGCCGAGGAAGGCGGCCTGGACCTGGACTTCATGATCCAGGTCGGCGTACCCCGGTTCATCATGGGCGACGAGGGCAAGCTGCGCCAGATCCTCAACAACCTGTTGAGCAACGCCCTCAAATTCACCCGGCGCGGCGGCATCGCGGTTCGCTGCCTGCCGGGCGAGGCTCCGTCGCGGGACAAGAAAAAGGAAATCGTCTTCGAGGTGGAAGACACCGGGGCCGGCATTGCGCCCGAGGAAATGGACAAGTTGTTCGCGGCTTTCGTACAGACCGAAACCGGCCGCAATTCGCAACAGGGCACGGGGCTGGGCCTGTCCATCAGCCGCGAGTTCGCGCGCATCATGGGCGGCGACATGACGGTTCGCAGCGAGGTGGGCCGAGGCACCTGCTTCCGGTTCAACATATTCTGCCCGGAAGTCGGCGCGGCGGAAGTGGACGTGGAAGACGATCGCCGGGTCCTGGCTATTGCCGGGAACGGGCCCGCGCCCAAGGTGCTGGTGGCGGAAGATGTCGCCCGCAATCGCGAGATCCTGGTGCGCCTGCTGGAACCGGTCGGCTTCATGGTCAGGGAAGCGGCGGACGGCCTGGAAGCCCTGGACATCATCGGTCAATGGCAACCGGACCTGGTTTTCCTGGACAAACGCATGCCGGTGATGGACGGCGTGGAAACCGCCGAACGCATCCGCCGAAACTTCCCCGACAACGGCCCGGCCGTGATCGCGCTTACGGCCGGCGCCTTTGCAGAGGATCGCGAGGCCCTGCTGGCGGCGGGTTGCAACGACTTCATGAGCAAACCCTTCCGCGAGGAGGTCCTGTTCCGCAAGATCAAGGGGCAATTGGGTCTGGAATACATCTACGAGGGCGAGGACATCGAGGGGAACGGCGCGGGAGGACGGAGCGAACTGAGCGCGGAACTATTGATGGGACTGCCGTCCCGTATCCTGGAGGCCCTGAAGAACGCTACGGTGCTGGGCGATATGGACGAACTGGCCGATGTGGTCGCCGCTGTCGCCGAATTGGATACCGAACTGGCCGGCATACTCTCGGAAAAGGTTGAAAACTTCGATTACGAACCCATCCTCACCTGCCTGAACGAGTTGGAAAAGGAAAAGGTAACCACATCCCGGTAGCCGGCGCCGCGAGGTGCTCTCACGTGGTGTAAACCGTCAAGAACTACTTGTGTCAGAGGGTTTTTGTTTTTTACCGCGAATTTTTGCGGATGGGGATGTGCCGGTATTCCCGGTCCTGGTATGTGCGGGCGCGGCGCACTTTTGTCGATGCATGATGTTTGCTATAGTGATGCCGGAAAAACGGCTTATGGGAGGTTTCATGACAGAAGACCTGTTGATTCTGGTGGACGAGGAGGATATTGAACTGGGTTTTTTGGACAAGGCGGCCTGTCACAACGGCAATGGTGTGAAGCATCGCGCTTTTTCGGTGTTCCTCTTCGACGAGCGGGGACGCCTGCTGTTGCAGCAACGCGCGCCCGGCAAACGGCTGTGGCACAGTTTCTGGTCCAATACCTGTTGCAGCCATCCCCGCAAGGGCGAAGCCACCGAAGCCGCCGCTCACCGCAGGTTGTTGGAAGAATTGGGTGTTACGGTAGACCGGCTGGAGCATATCTATGGTTTCAGTTACGAGGCGGGTTTCGGGGATGAGGGCAGTGAGAACGAGTACTGCCATGTCTTCTTCGGACGCCTTCGCGTACAGCCCGTGGTGAACGAGGAAGAGATTCAAGCCGTTCGTTGGATGACGGTCGCCGAGTTGGACGAGGCCCTGGCCGCCGCGCCGGATAATTTTACGCCGTGGTTCAAGCAGGAATGGGCAACCATAAAAAACTGCCACGCGGCCGAATTATCGGTTTACGCCTTGCTCGCGTAAACCGATTGATCCCGGTAAGTAACATGTTTCGGCCTTCTCGCGTGTTGAAAATGGGGGTCGGCCGGACGATTTTTCTTAAGAAAGCGCTATCTCCAATTTTTTCTTGATAAAGGAAACCGGAAAACTGGTCGAATAAGAAAAGGTAACCGTCCGATGGGATTCGATCAATGCACGGAACACTCCCAATTATGAATGAACCGGGCGCTATATCGTCGGACCACTCGATCAACCCAACCGGTCAGCCGGATCAAGACCTCACCCGCGGGAAAGGAAGGTTTCTCTGGATATGGATGTCGCCAGGAAACGTATACTCATCCACAAGATTACCAATTTGCCCACGCTGCCCACGGTGCTCAATAAAATCATCGAGTTAACCGAGAGCCGCAATGCCAATGCCCATGACCTGGGCGAACTATTATCCAAGGATCCCTCTATTTCTTCCTTGATTCTCAAGCTCGTGAACTCAGCCTATTACGGCAACCTGCGTCATATCTCTTCGATCAATCACGCCACGGTGATTTTGGGTTTCCAGATGGTCAAGACCATTGCCATGGGTGTTTCCATCTATCAGACCCGCACGGAAACTGGCGGCGATTTCGACCGGGAGAAGTTTTGGGTTCACTCGCTCGGTACGGCCTATTTCGCGCGGATCATTGCCGCCGCGGTGGGCATGCCCAAGGATGTGGACAAAGACACGGTCTTCCTCTCCGGTTTGCTGCACGACGTGGGCAAGGTTATTTTGGACAACTATTTTTCCGAAGATTATAAGAAGGTCATTCAGAAGATAGAAACGGATAACCTGTGGATTCGCGACGCGGAGATGGAGGTCATGGGTATGGACCACACCGATGCCGGCTTCTACCTGGCTCGGAAGTGGCAATTCCCCGATCCTGTCGTTAACGTGATTCGCTACCATCACCGCCTTGAGAAATGTCCGCAGCAACATGGTTTTCTCTGCGCGGTAGTGCATGCCGCCGACCATTGCTGCCGTAAAATCGGCCTTGGATCCGGCGGGGATCAAACCGTCCCGCCGCTCAGCCTGATGGCAGAGGGGTACGGCATAACTGCTTCCATCCTCGACGATGCTTTGCGTGAGGTAGACCAGAACCGCAAACTGCTCGAGGAATTTGTCGTCGAGTGAGCATGAGTAAACAAGACAACCTTGCCCGGGAAATAGAAAAGGTCCGGCGCGAGCGGGACGCTTATGCGCGTGCGTTGAATGACTCCAACGAGGCCTTCATCCGGAAGGTAAAGGAGTTTTCCATCATCAAGCGCATCGCCGCCTCGATCAACGGCACGCTGGAACCGCGCAAGATCTGCGGCGGTTTGGTGGACCTGATCATCGACGAGACGGAGGCCGAAAACTGTTCCCTATGGTTGTTGGATAAATCGGGCGGCTGGCTGCAACTGGCCGCGGTCAAAGGCCAGGAGAACGAGGAAGCCCGCTATTGGCCCATCGAGGAACGCGGTGGAAACCGCATCGAGGTGGGCAAGGGCGTGGCCGGTCGCGTGGCGCAGACGGGCGAGACCTTGCGGATCGAGGACGTCACTACAAACCGCTGGTTCAACAATCCCGATATCGGTCCCAGCATCCGTTCGCTGCTGTGCCTGCCCATCAAGGCGGAGAACAAGCTGGTGGGCGTGCTGAACATGTCGCACCCGGATCCCGACGCCTTCACGCAAGAACAGGAGTTGGTGCTGCAACTGATCACCGAACAGGTAGGCGTGGCCTTCACCAACATGTCGTTGTTCCAGGAGATCCGCCAGTTGAACCAGGACCTGGAACGCAAGGTGACCGAACGCACCGAGCACCTGGTGCGTAGCGAGGATCGTTACGAGCGGGCGGTCAACGCGGGTCAGGTGGGTATTTGGGATTGGCGTCTGGGTTCGGAAAATGTCTATGTCGCGCCCAACCTGGCCGCCATGCTGGGTTACACGCCGGAAACGACGCCGAAGAAATTGCGAGCCTGGTTCCGAATGCTGAACCCGGAAGATCGCCGCGCCATCCTGCACGGTATCCGGCGCTGTATTCAGACGGGCAAGGACGTCTACGAGGGCGAGGTGCGGATGCGGCACCTGGACGGCAGTACGCGCTGGTTCTTCGTGCGTGGTGCGGTGGCCAGGGATGAGGACGGCGTACCGCAACGGGTGGCGGGCTCGCATACCGATATCACCCGACGCAAAGGCGCCGAACTGGAACTGTCCAACCTGCAAAAGGAAGCCCTGGTGCACGCGCACGCGGCGGGCAAAGCCGAATTTGCCACCACGGTGCTGCACAATATCGGCAACGTCCTCAACAGCGTCAATGTGGACAGCCTGGAGATCCGCCGATCGGCGCGCGCCATGCGTCTGGATCGGCTGGTGCTGGCCTTCGACATGCTGCGGGAGAACAAGGACAACCTGAGTGATTTTTTTGCTTCCGACAAGGGCAATCGCTTGGAGACCTACCTTTTGAAGGTGGCCGATGTCATGAGTAAGGAAGCGAACAACCTGATCAACCATACGGAGGAGATCCAGAACAAGATCGAGATAGCCCGCGACATCATCGAAACCCAGCAGAACTACGCGAAGGGCAACGAACTGAAGAAACAGGACCTGATTCAACTGGTGGACGAGGCGCTGAAGATCCAACACGAATCGATCCGTAAGCGGGGCATTCTGTTAAAGAAGAAATACGCGGCGGTGAAGCCCATCCAACTACCGTCGGCCAAGGTCATCCACGTGTTGATCAACCTGGTCAAAAACGCGGTGGAAGCGATGGTCGCGGTACCGGAGAACAAAAGGGTGCTGTCGGTGGAACTTGGCCAGACCGGCCGGGACGGGGTGTTCATCCGCATCGAGGACAGCGGTGAGGGGATCGCGGCCGAGAACCTGGACAAGATGTTCTCACACGGGTTCACCACCAAGAAACACGGCCACGGCTTCGGCCTGCGCTACTGCGCCAAGACGGCCCGAGAACTGGGCGGCGACATCACGGTCTGTAGCGACGGAACGGGGAAAGGGGCGAGCTTCACCCTCCGCCTACCCTACGATCGAAACGAAAATCAAGGCGAGGAGCCGTCCGAAGCACAAACGGGAGAAGTGCAGATCACCTCATGAAAGAACCATAAAAACCGATGTCTCAAGACATTTTGCTTGTTTCTTGGGGCCAGTTGGTTTAGGATTCTGCCTTGCAGTTGGACGGGGCGTAGCGCAGCCTGGTAGCGCGCCTGCTTCGGGAGCAGGAGGTCCGGAGTTCAAATCTCCGCGCCCCGACCATTACTCTAAAAAATTCAGCCATTTAGCAGCCCTCCTGCTTTTACTGTGACACCAGGTGTCACAAAAGTGTCACACTTGGTCATGGGCACAGCCTGACTTCGAGTGATTGATCCAAGGCGGCAAACACCGGCTGAGCACGACTTCCGATGTGTCCATAGCGGTTGATCATTCCCATCCGGGAGATCAGTCGGAAGACGGTTCGGCGTGTGCTGCGGAGGCATCCAAACCCAAAAGCAGCGTCGAGAAACACCGGACAAGGATCTGGAACTGATCCGGCAATTGTTCCAAGACTGCAAGGGCAATGCGACTCGTGTCCGGGAAATCATGGAGCAGCAGTATGCCCGGCCGATCGCTTACGGCATTCCAAGGCCGGCGCAAGCCTGTTATGATGATGACGGGATAAGTGCGGTTTTTCAAAAACGGACTCAACCTTTTCCCGGATGTGGGCGTTCTGTAGGGGGCGGGCCCGGACTGTCGGGCTCCCTGTAACTCCACTTGGAGGCGATTCAATGAAAAAATCGGCGTTCATCTTGATCGCGTTGACCGCAATCCTTTTATCGGGTTGCACCACACCCGGCGTCCGCTATACCCAAAACCTGTTCGAGCACATCCCGGACGATCCCCAGTTCCTGGCTCTGGTCAATCCCAACGACGTCAGCAACCTGATGGAGTTGGCCGTGCGCGAGCTGAACTTCCAGGAAATCTTCGAGGGCAGGTTCGAATTCAATACCGAGGATTTGGATCACTACCGAGGGGTGGCGATCGAGATGTTCGATGCGCTGGGCATTCCGGTGGAGAACGTAGAGTCTATCGGCGTCCTGATCTATTACAACCAACCCGTCTTTTTGTTGACGGGCGCCTTCCAGCAGGTCGACGTTCAGAACAAGCTGACCGAGATCGGCTACAAGCAGCGCGAAGACGGGTTTTTCGACTATGTCTATAATGACCAGAAGTTATCCATCCCGGCGGACGGGGTCATGATGATGGCCACGCCCGACCTGCTGTCCGACCTGCGCGACCTGCCCAAGGAAAACCGCTTGTGGAACCGCCCGGACTTCGCCGACTACCGCAAGACCTCGCCCCTGGACAACAGCGTCTTCATCTGGGGCAAGCCGCCCAAGGACTTCATGCAAGACTTTCCCTACCGCGACGACCTGGGCGATGTCAGCATGGCCCTGAAGTTCGGTCGCACCATCACCATGCAGGCCGTGGTTCGCGTCAATGATCCCGATAAGGCCGTGTATTTGAACGATATCCTGGTGGGCATCGTCAGCATCGGCAAGGGCCTGTTCGGCAACGATCAGGAGTACGGCGCTGTCTTCAACGGTATCCGCATCACGCAGGACAACAAACAGGTCACCGCAAGCCTGGTGATTCCGGCCAACAAGGTCGCTGATTTGAAGGAACGCGTGAAAAAAGACTTCATTAACAACGAAACAAGCACCTTCGACAAGTTCGAAAAGTTTATGAGCAATTTCTGAGTAAACGAATTACACGGGAGAAACGTTGTAAGCATGAACAGGGTTGATGGAACCCGGACAGACGAGGCCTTGATGGTGGCCGCATCTCAGGACAATCTCGATGCCTTCGAGATCCTGGTGTCGCGACACCAGAACCGGATCTACCGGATGGTCCGCCAGTCTCTTCGCAGTGAAGAGGACGCCTGGGATGTCAGCCAGGAAATCTTTATCAAAGTGTACAACGCGCGTCATTCCTACGTGGAAAACGCAAAATTCACCACATGGCTCTACCGCATCGCCAATAACGCCATCATCGACAAACTGAGACAATTACAGCGCAAGCAGAACACCATGTCACTGGGAGAACTGGTTTCCGAACCAAAATCGGCCGATAGAACCACACACGCCAACTTGGAGCTTGGAGAGATCCGCGGCTTCATGGGCGAGGCGCTTTCGGCGCTCAGCGAGCGGCAACGCAGCATGGTCATTCTGAAATACTACGAGGGTTTTTCGGTCAAGGAGATCGCGGAAATCTTCGAATGCGCCGCGGGCACGGTCAAGGCAACGCTTTTCCAGGCCGTGCGCCACCTGAAGAACAACCTGGCCCGGAGCGGCATCGTCAGCTCAGAGGTAACATCATGAAGGAAAACCAATTCGAACTCATCCAGGAATTCGACCGGCTGGAATCCCTCTTGGAAAAGGGAGCCGAGGCAAGCCGGAAAGAGGCGGGCGAACTTGCCGGCGAGTTGGACGTTGTCCGGCTGCTGATGCGGGACGCCTCTCAAGACATTCAGATGCCCCGGCAGCAGGCGTTTCGCGATCAGGTGATGCAACAGGTCCGGCCGGTAAAACGCAAGAACTGGTGGATGGCGCCCGGTCTGGCCGTTGCGGCCGCGCTGGTGCTGGCGCTTTTGTTGATACCGCAACAGAAGAAAGCGGCCACAACCGGTGTGATACAGGTAGACCCGGAGTTGTTGGCCAGGGCGGAGAGCGTCGACAACCGCGACGCCATGATCGCCTACCTGGAACAAGCAGAGGTCCTGCTTACCTCCATTCGCGAGTTCGACATGCAATGCAGTGAGGACCAAACCGATCTGACCCTGGAAAAGAAACTGGCGCGCACCATGCTGATGCGCCAGAAGACATTCATCACCGACATGGACAAACCGCGCTTCTATCAGGCGCGCGACCTCTTCGCCCAACTGGAAACCATTCTGGTGGACCTGAACGGCTTGGACGTCTGTACCGACACCATGGATCTGGAATTTCTGAACGAACACATCTCCAAAAACCGTATACTGAGCAAGGTCCGGATGGTTGCTCAGGACATTCAACTATCCTAGGTGGTGTTATGCGTAGGTTAGCACTTCTTCTCTTCATCTTCATTCCTCTCCTGCCCGTGCAGGCCCAGTCCCAGGAATACGATGTCTACAAAAAGGCGCGTATGGCCTGGTTCAACAACGAGTGGCTGGAAGCGATCAAGCATTACAACCAGCACATCAAGCAGTTCCCCGACAGCCCCCGTGTTTGTAAGAGCCGGGCGAACGTAGGGTACTGTTACGAGAAACTGGGCGACAAAAAAATGGCGTTCGAGACCTTTACGAATTTGATTGAAGACGGCAATTGTAAAAAAGATATCCTGACCGACGCGCGCTCGGAGCGCATGAAGCTGGCCTTCGAGTTGGTGTCTGAAGACAAAGAAATGAAAAATGTCCTGTTGCAGGGACTGACCGATGAAAACGAGGATCTGCGCTTTTTTGCCGCGGTCTACCTCAGCCGCCTGGACGATCCCTCTGGGATCGAGGTCTTCTTCCACACGGTTTCCAACGATCCCGACTCCGATCGGCGCGACATCGCCTCCCGTCACATTCTCAAACTGGGCACCGACAAGGATAAGGATCGGTTGAACAAGATTCTGGCCGAGCGTCAGAACTCCGACATTCCGCCCAAATTGATCAAGCTGGTGATTCGCAACCTGGGCACCGGCAAGGAAGAAGTGAACGTTACCCTGCCCATCAAGCTGTTTCAGGCCATTACCAAAGCCTTGAAAGACGATGACCTGGAGTTCATCAAAAACGAGACCGGGATCGATCTGAACAAAATCGATATCAACCTGGAAGCCTTGCCCTCCGGTAAGGTGCTTTTCAAACTGATCGACGAGGACCAGCGCGAGATCAAGATCTTCCTCGAGTAGGGAGCCGGCTTTTTCCCAAGGGTTCCGGCGCCGGGGAAATTAGCGCAGATAATATCTGCATTTGCCATGGCGGTATGCTAGGCTTGGTCTGGTTGAGGGAATCCACCCATGGGGTCCGCATGATCGATATCCAATCCGACAAGGCACTCGCCGGCTTTTGCGCCGAGGCTTCACGACAAGACGCCGTCGCCATCGATACCGAGTTCATCCGCGAGCGCACGTTCTACCCAATCCTGGCTTTGATCCAAGTCAACTGGAAGACCCACGCTCCCGTGCTCATCGACCCGTTGCAAATATCCGATTGGGCGCCCTTCCACGATCTTTTGAAGAACCCGGACATATGCAAGATCTTCCATGCCGGCCGCCAGGACATTGAAATTTTCTACTACCAGATGGGCGAAATGCCGCTGAACCTTTTCGATACCCAGATCGCGGCATCCATGTGCGGCTACGGCGACCAGATCGGGTATTCCGCGTTGGTTTCCCGCCTCCTGGGTACGCAACTTGCCAAGGGTTCCAGCTTCACCAACTGGTTACAGCGCCCGCTGACCGAATCGCAGCTGAATTACGCCCGCGACGACGTGCTTTACCTGCCCGCCGTCTACGACCGCCTGATCAAACGCGCCGAGAGCAAGAACCGCCTGAGCTGGATTCGCGAAGAGACCTCGGCCCAGCTGAACCACGCGGTCTTCGAGCCCGATCCCAACAGCATGTGGCGCAAGGTCAAGAAGGCAAACTCGCTCAGTCCGCGCAACATGGTCGTTTTACAAGCCCTGGCCCGGTGGCGTTACGAAACCGCGCGCCGCCTGGACAAGCCCCTGCGCTTCGTGGTTTCGGACGAGGCCATGATCGAACTGGCCAAAGTGGAAAAACTGAATTACGAGAGCCTGCACGCGCGCCGGGGCATGCAATCCAAGATCATCGAACGCCACGGGCACGAGATCATCGACACCCATGCCCGAGCTCGCACCATTCCCAAGAGCGAATGGCCTGTCACGCGCAACTCCAGGGAGAAACCGCCCGGTGAGAGAAGCGAAGCCCTGGCCGATCTCAGCTGGCTGCTCATTAAAGAAATCGCCCGTAACGCGGATATCGCCCCCACTCACCTGATCAACAAAAAGGAGCTGGCCGGTTTGATCGAATCCTATTTCAAGGAAGGCGACCTGAGCGGTTATCCGGTCGGTGAGGGCTGGCGCGGTGAAATGATCGGCAAACCCCTGGTTGACCTGATCGAGGGCCGTATCGCCATTCACGTCCGCGATCACCGCATCGTTTGGGACGGGTATGAGGACGGAGACCATTGAGACAATTATTTTTCCTGGCGCTGATACTCACTCTCGGCGCCTGTAACCGGTCCGTACCGGCGACCAAAGTCAGCGTAGAACCCGCCGAGGATCAACTCTTCCAATTGGACGGCGACTATGCCGCGAGTCATATCCTGGTCGCCTACCAAGGCGCCGACCGCGCCGCGCCCGAGATCACCCGCACCCGTGAGCAGGCCAAGCAAAAAGCCGAGGAACTGGCGCAAACCCTGACAACCGAACCGGACCGCTTCGAGGAACTGGCCCGTGAAAACTCGGACGGACCCACCAAAATCATCGGCGGTAACCTGGGCAGTTGGTTCGAGGGCAACATGGCCCCCGAGTTCGAAGTCACGACCAAGGGTTTGGAGATCGGCGAGATCACCCGCATGCCCGTGGAAACCGCATTCGGCTTCCACATCATCCGCCGTAACGCCATGAAGGTGAAGCACTACGGCGGCGAGGGGTTCTTCATCGCCTACAAGGGGGCGCCCCAGGCCCCGGAAAGCGTCACGCGAACCAGGGAAGAAGCGCGGGCCCTTGCCGAAAAGGTTTCCGGGGAAATGACGCCGCAAAATTTCCAAGCACTGGCCGAGGAACACAACGACTTGGGCGCCGGCCCCATGTTCCTCGGCGTATTCAATGAGACGGAACCCCTGCAAGGCGATCTGCTGACCAATATGGCGAACCTGGATTTCGGTATGGTCTCCGGGCCGATCGAGTTCCCGGTGGGCTTCGGCCTGGTACGCCGCATTCGCCTGGAAAAGCGCTCCGGCGCCCATGTCCTGATTGCCCACAAGGAATCGGAAGGCAAGGCCCGCGTGGACCGCACCCGCGAGGAAGCCAGAGCGCGAGCCGTGGAATTGATTGCCGAACTGAAAAGCGGCGAACGCACCTTCGAAGACACGGCCAAAGAATTCTCGGACGGCCCCTCGGCCTCACACGGCGGCCTGCTGGGCAGTTGGTTCCGCGGCAACATGCTGCCGCCGTTCGAACAAGCCATGGACAAATTGCAGCCGGGTCAGATTACCGAGGAGCCGGTCGAAACCATCTACGGCTACCACATCATCAGACGCGACAAGGTTGAATAGGCAAGACGTTTTACCGATCCGCCTCGCGTTTCGGAAGTCCTGAACGCGTATCCCAATACGGACTGACCTTTCCCGTTCCCGGTACGTATACCTATTGGGCATTGCGATTTGCTGCCGGGCGCGGTAGCATGTGTTTAACCTTTGACAGGAGGATTTCCCATGCAGGTTGTTCCCGTTCCCTGCTTGCGTGACAATTATGCTTATATCCTGATTTGCGAACAAACCGGCAAAGCGGCGGTGGTCGACCCGTCCAAGGCGCGTCCGGTCCAGGCGGCGGTCGAGCGCATGGACGTTGAATTGGCGGCCATCCTGAACACCCACCACCACCCGGACCATGTCGGCGGCAACCAGAAGTTACTGTCGCGCTTCGGTCAAATGCGCGTCTACGGCCATAAGTCGGACAAGGGCCGTATTCCCGGTCAAACCGACTTTCTGGAAGAGGGCGATACCTTCTCCTTCGGCAACCTGACCGGCGAGATCACCCACAATCCCGGTCACACCAGCGGCGCCATAACTTTTTATATCGGCGATTGCGCCTTCACCGGAGATACCTTGTTCGCCGCCGGTTGCGGTCGCTTGTTCGAGGGAACTCCGGCCGAGATGTACAGCTCGCTGAATGAAAAAATCGGCAGTCGCCCCGAAAACACGCGCCTGTTTTTCGGTCATGAGTACACCGAGGCCAATCTGCGTTTTGCGCGCACGGTAGAGCCGGAAAACAAAGCGATCCAGACACGCCTGAAGCGCGTGCGCGAAATGCGTCGCGCCAAGCAGTTCACCACACCCACCACGGTTGCCCTGGAACGCGCCACCAATCCCTTCATGCGTTGCGACAGCCCGGAATTGATCGCCACGGTCAAACGCCACGACCCCCAAAACGACGGCAGTCCCGCCGAGGTTCTTCGCGTCGTGCGTGAACTGAAGGACAAGTTCTAGAGCCCATGACCACCAAACGTCGGCTGGATGCAGAAGCCTGGGCGAGCCTGATTGACTACGCCCGGAGCCTGGGCTTCCTGGAGATGGCCGCTGCCCCCAAGGCGCCCGTTCGGTATGAAACCGGCGTGCGCCGTTGGGTGGCGGAGAATTACCATGCCGACATGCACTGGTTTGCCCGCGCCATAGAAAAAAGACTCGATCTTGACCTGGTCCTGGAAGGCGCCGCCTCCGTATTGGTGTTAACCACGCCCTATCATCGCGAACCCTGCACCCTGGCCGGTAAAAAGCTGGCCCGTTACGCCTGCGGCGACGATTATCATGACGTCCTGAAAAAGAAGCTGTGGCTGATCATCGAACGCCTGAAAGAGTCGACGCCCCAGGCCGAATGTCGCCCCTATGTGGATACCGGCCCCATCCTGGAACGTTACTGGGCCGAGGAGGCCGGCCTGGGTTGGATCGGCAAAAACGGCAACCTGATCAGTCGCACCGCCGGCAGTTATCTCTTCCTGGCTTGTATCGTCACCGATGTTGTCGTCCCCTACGGTCGCCGACATGAATCCTTTTGCGGTAATTGTCGGGCCTGCCTGGATGCCTGCCCCACCGACGCCTTTGTGCGCGAGGGCGTGGTCGATTCGCGCAAATGCATCAGTTACCTGAACATCGAGCACCGCGGCGATTTCCCCGACGAAACCCCGGATTTCCACGATTGGATCTTCGGCTGCGACATCTGCCAGGAGGTTTGTCCCTGGGTACGGAAGTTTTCCAGGGAGGAATTGATGCCGGAATTGAGGCCGCGAGCCGGTTACCCCGACCTGGACGTTGCCGCCATGGAGCAGGAGGATTTCAGTGCCGCCTTCCGCAAATCGGCGATCAAGCGAACCAAAATGAGCGGCCTGAAACGCAACCTCGACCATCTTCAAACTGCCGATCGCGGGGATTGAGTGGTCTTGAGTCGGGTTCTGTTCGCTTCGGTGGAGCCTTCCTTTTTTCCCCTTTTACGTTGACCCTCTCGCACAGGGGCGTATAATAAGTCAGCTGTTTGCGGCGAGTAACAATCAATGCTGGAAGCAAGACAGGCGGTTACTGAAACCGCACTCACCATCCCGATGAACTTAAAAGACCTACCTTTTACCGGAACAACTCATTCCGAAGCCGGGACCGTGGCTCTAGCTTCCGCCTTTGCCGCTTGCCTGGAGCCGGGCGATGTGGTTTTGCTGCAAGGGGAACTGGGCGCGGGGAAAACCAATTTCGTCCGCGGCCTCTGCATCGGGTTGGGAATGGCCGATGCCTGGGAAGTAGACTCGCCCACCTATACCGTGGTCAATCATTACGACGCGGGCCCGGGCCTGGATCACTTGGATCTCTATCGATTCAGCGATCCCGCCGAACTGGATGAGATCGGTTTCGAGGAAATGCTGGCCTCGCCCTCCATCGTCGTCATCGAGTGGCCCGAACGCCTGGCCGGTTACCCGCTGCCCGGTCATCCCCGACTTGTTCGCCTGGAAATCTTGGATGCGAACAGTCGAACCGTCAACATATTTTCAACCGTGCCCGAAGGGTAACCGCCATGCCGCTGAACGCCCATATACTGTATATCGAAGACAACGAATTCAATCAACGCCTGGTCAAAAAAATCCTGGAACCGCAAGGCTTCACCATCTCGCAGGCGCACGACGGCATCAAGGGCATCAAGCGTGCCACCGACCTGCATCCCGATCTCATTCTCATGGACCTGGACCTGCCCTACCTGGACGGTTTGGGCGCTGCCGCCAAGATCAAATCGGTGCCGGAGTTGAAGGAAATCCCCATCGTGGCGCTCACTGCCAAAAGCAGTAGCCGCGACCGGGACAAGGCGCTGGTGGCCGGTTGTGACGGATATATCGAGAAGCCCATCGATGCCTCCACTTTTGCCGACAGTATACGCAAATATCTGGAGGGTAAACGCGAGACCTCCGACCCCAAGGCCAAGGACCAGATCCTCAAAGATTTCAATGTGGACCTGATCGATCAGTTGGGCAACAAGGTCGAAGAATTGGAGCACACCAACCGCGAACTGACCGCCAACAAAGAGGCATTACAAAACGCCTATCAACAAAGCCAGGACTGGAACTTGGAATTGCAGCGGCTGACGCGGCTGAAAGAAAATATCGTGACCATTACCTCGCACGAATTGCGCACGCCTTTGTCCATCTCCAAGGGCTATATTGAGCTGCTTTTGGAAGGCATGATCGGCGATATCAACGAGGACCAGCAACGACTTTTACAGATTGCCTACTCGAAACTTCAGCAAATGCGCGAATTGATCGATAAGATTACCGACCTCAACCGTCTGCACAAGACCAGGCGGTCCCCTTTGAACCTGGTCAAGGTAGACCTGAACCACGCGTTCATCAAGGTCTACGCCACGCTGACCTACTTCATGCAGATACGCAACTTGACACTGGTCAACGAGTTGAATGATGAGCCGGTTTACGTTTTAGCGGACAAAAATATGTTGGATCAAATCTTTACCAATCTGCTGAAAAATGCCATTTGTTTCACTCCCGATAAGGGGCGGATCACCGTGCGTACACACCAGGACGGCGAAAAAGCCTATTTCCAAATCGAGGATAACGGTATCGGCCTCAAACAAGAGGATCTCACCCTGATCTTCGATGAGTTCTACCAGGTTTGTGACGTCAACCATCATAAATCAGGAAACTTCGAATTCATGACCCGCGGAATCGGCGTAGGTTTAGCACTTTGTCAGCGGATTTTGAACGAACTTGGTGGTAAGATATGGGCAGACAGTTCCGGACTTCAGCAGGGGAGCACCTTTACCTTCTATCTCCCGATGGTTAAAATCGAATGAACCTGTTACAACTGGTCAAACGCGCTTCGGCAATCTACCTGAAACACGCCTATCCGGAAAAGGCGCCGGAACCACCCATGAAGATGGTCGAGACCATTCAAGGCTTCCAAAACGAGGATGCCATGCTCGCCTGGTCCGAGTTCGAAAAAGAAGATCAGCGTTACGCTTTACGCCTGGGCAATCACAAATACCCCCATATGAAAATGGTTTTTCTGGCCGAGAAGGGCAATCCTTCCTTTTACGTGGATGCCCACGACAATCACTTCGATCTGCCGCCGGGGGTGCCGGGCTACGAAAAGCTTCTGGCTATTCGAACCACCAATAAAAAGATGAAGAAGACCATTGAATCCGACTGGAACAAGCAGGAAGTCCCCATTTTCGGCGTGCAGGCCTCGCCCATCGAACTGCGCCGCGATTGTGAGGGATTGACGGTGCTCGCCGTGGATGACGAATTACAGATTCTGGACATGTTGCGCCTGATCGTTTCAAGTCTCGGCGGCGTGTTGCATACCGCCCAAAGCGCTGCCGAAGCCCGCGATGTATTGGCGAACCACGGGGTACCCGACCTGATTCTATGCGACATCATGATGCCCGAAGAAAGCGGCTACGATTTCGTGGGCTGGCTGAAGGACAAGGGCCATAACATACCGGTTTACTTCATCACGGGTTATGCCCTGGATCAGGTCAAGCGGGACGACTACGCCCAGATTTTACAGAAACCCTTTACCGCCAAGGCGATCATGAAGATCATGAAAAAGGTATTGAAGGAGCGGGGCACGGGCCGGTAGCCTTCTCTTTACCACCGCATGGTGAACACTGCCGGAATTCTCGGTTGATTCGGCCTCGAGTCTTTGCCTGGATGACAAGGACTGTCTCTGTTGGGTGACAATTCGGCCTCGTCCGGGGGCAACCTTTCACCACGTGTCTCCGTAATAAAGGATATTCAAGCGCCGGCAAGGAACTTGCTGAAATATCTACCGCCTGTACGAGATTACTTGCGAGGAGCCCTTTACGCCATGTTCGAATCTGTCTCCCAAACGAACGGAACGACCATCCCTTCTTTTCTTCCTCGTCAACACGAGACAACTGCAACACCTCAAGACATTCCCATTCAACCGTCTCCTCTTTACCGGAAACTGTCCGCGGATCTGAGTGACCATTTGCAGGAAGCAGCGCTGGTGGACGGCGGTTTGGATGCCGAATCATTGGCGGCATTAGGCGCCTGGCTGGAAACCTGTTCCCCGCGCGATCCCCGTCGGCATATCCTGGAATTGTGCCTGTTTGCCGGTTTCTCTGCCGAGGAAGCCGCCGAAGCCTTGGACGTCTCGCTGACCACGGTCCGCCGCGAGCTATGCCTTGTCCGTCTTTACGCCGCAAGATGCCTTGAGGGATCGGCCGTCGCCAAATAAAAACCGTACGACACCTGCCAATGTGGAAGGAGGGGGGGTAAACCCCTCTTTTCTTTATTCAAGGCCGGTGACGGGCTCGGCTCGTCCTCGGTGGGTTCTCATGGGCGGTCGGTGCGCGTTGCCGTTACACAAATTCCCATGGTAGAATGAGCGGGCTAATGAATGCACCTTCACTTTTTGGCTGTCGCCATGTTTTCCGGTCCTGATATCGACTGGTTCCCGACAACCCGCAAGCGCCCCCTCGGAGGTTCCCATGAGCACCATTGACGCCTGGATACAACACCCTACCTCGGCCATGTTGGAAAGTCCGATCTTCGCCACCTTGCGGCGTTGGACCGGCGGGATTGCCCAAGACATCCCGCTTGAAATCACCGTCAAGGCCATGCAGGACGCCGGCATCGGCAAGGCCCTGATGAGCGCATGGTACGGTCCCGACGGTGTCATGATCAGTAACGAACAGGTGGCCCGCAACGTTTCCGCCTACCCGGATCTTTTCCACGGTGTCGTCGGGGTGGACCTGCGCAACCCTGTCAAAGCCGTTCGTGAATTGCGCAAATGGGTCAAAGAGCATGATTTTGTAGCCCTGCGCGTCATTCAATGGTTGTGGGACAAACCCTGTACCCATCCGCTGTATTACCCTCTGTTCAGCGAGTGTGTTGAACTGGATGTTCCCGTCTGCCTGCAAGTGGGACTCACCGGTCCGTTATGCGGTTCGGAGACAGGGCGCCCGCTGCACATAGAGAGAGTTGCCCTGGATTTTCCCGATTTGAAAATCGTCTGCGGCCATGTGGGTCATCCCTGGACTGCCGAGATGATTGCCTTTGCCACCAAGTTCGAAAATGTCTATATCGATACTTCCGCCTATAAACCCACGCGTTATCCGCCGGAACTGGTCTATTACATGAAACACCACGGCAAGCGCAAGGTACTTTTCGGCAGTAACTACCCCATGATTACACCGGCCGATTGTCTCAACTGCCTCGACGTACTGGGCCTGGATGACGAGATCAAGAAGCTGTTTCTCAGTGAAAACGCCGCGCGGGTATTCAAGTTGAACTGACGGTGGTGAATTCGGCGCCGGTTATCTGAGCTTTTTTCCCGAGCAATTCCGCATGTAGGAGTGTAAGCTTTAAATATAAGTGTACAGGAGTAGCACATGCCGTTACCGGATTACACCCTGCTTCAGACTCACTTTCCCGCTTCAGATCCGATCACGGTCAAGAACCTCATCGGCGGCAATGTTCGCGGGGCCTGGATCAAGAATGTTTGCGTGATTCGCGTCAGTCGGGCGCTCAACTATTCCGGCGATCCCATTCCTTTCAACCGTTCCTACCTGAGCACCGTACGCGGCGGCGACGGTAAGCGCTATGCCTATCGCGTGCGGGAGTTCCGGCGTTATATGGTTGAAAAGTACGGCGATCCTACCCGAGTCGCCGGCGGCGGTTCTCCGCCCAAATCGTTCAAAGGTCTCAGGGGCATCATTCTCTTCGACGTGACCGGTTGGTCCGATGCAACGGGACACGCCGATCTTTGGAACGGCAGCGGGTGCTCCTATCAGTGTTATTGGCCGCGAGCCGACAAGGTGGAATTGTGGCAAGCTTGAGGACAATGTACGCGGGATCATTGCTCGCGTTTGTATTGTTGATCGCGTGTAACGGGCCGGAGCCGGTGGAACAGTCCGAGCCCGCCCAGGTAGCGTCGGGCTCCCTGGAGCCGTTTTCGCAAGGCGACCTGTGGGGTTTCCGCGATGAAGCCGGACAGGTGGTGATCGAGCCCCGCTTTAAAATGGCCCTCGATTTTCACGCCGACGGCGGCGCCGCCGTCTTCGATGATCAGGGTTGGGCCTATATCGATCGCAGGGGCAAGATCCTATTGCGGCCGTTTCCCTTCGACAACGGGCCGGACTATTTCCAGGAAGGCTTGGCCCGTTTCGTTGCCGAGGGGAAAATGGGTTATTTCAATCCGGCGGGTGAGATCGTCATCTCCGCCGCGTTCGATTTTGCCCAACCGTTCAAAGACGGGCGCGCTCGGGTTTGCGAGGGCTGTCAAACGGTGCAAGACGGCGAGCACAAACGCGTGGAAGGCGGGACCTGGTTCACCATCGACAAAACCGGTAAAAAAACCGAATAAAGGACATGCAAGCCGAGAATCGCCCTCCGGGCGAGGCGAGGCGAAAACTCTGGGCGCTTGTCACAAATATTCAGCGCAACAATTTTTTGCTAAAACGGCTAAGATAAGGGAAAATGAAGGGGTTTGATCCTTAGCATCTGCCTTTTAGCACTTTTCCCCAGGGTGTATCCGCCTCCGACACCCGCTGTCGCTTGGAGTTCATATGATCGGTTTATTGATTTGTTGTCTGGTTCTCGGCGATCCCGGAGTCGTGCCGAAGCCCTCTGAATTAGCCCATACCTATTCGATCGTTGCCTACGATCCAGGCACCGGGCAATTGGGCGGCGCGGTGCAATCCCATTGGTTCAGCGTGGGTTCCGGGGTGCTTTGGGTCCGGCCCGGTGTCGGAGTGGTGGCCACGCAGTCGTTTACCCGCGCTGCCTACGGGCCCTTGGGATTGGACGCCATGGCAGCCGGGGAATCGCCGACCGGCGCGCTCGAGCGCCTGACCGAGGAGGACGAGGGCCGCGCCGTGCGCCAGGTCGGTTTTGTAGATGCCAAGGGACGCGCGGCCGGATTCACCGGGAAGAGTTGCATCGATTACGCCTGTGATCGCCAGGGGAAATATTTCAGCATCCAGGCCAATATCATGTTGAAGGATACCGTTTGCGCGGCCATGGAAAAAGCCTTTACGGCCGCGAAAGGTCCTTTGGCCCATCGGCTCATGGCCGCCCTGGAAGCGGCCCAGGCCGAGGGCGGCGATTTGCGCGGGCGCCAGTCGGCAGCCATGGTGGTGGTCTCCGCCGACAAGCCCAAGCATGCTTGGGAGGGCCGCATCGTGGATCTGCGAGTGGACGATCATCCGACGCCGCTGAAGGAACTCAAACGGTTGTTGGCGGTACACGACGCCTATGAATTTATGAACGCCGGCGATGTCGCCTTGGAAAAGAACAAGATTGCGGAAGGACTGAAAGCCTATGGAACCGCCGTCACCATGTTGCCGGACCGGGTGGAGCCCGTCTTCTGGCAGGCCTATACCATGGTGACCGTGGGTCGCTTGGATGAGGCGCTGCCCCTTTTCAAGCAGGTTTTCGAAAAGGAGCCGGTTTGGCGAAAGATGCCCCGAAGGCTTGTCAAGTCGGGGTTGCTGCCCAATGATGAGGCCCTACTGAAAAAGATTGAATCCCAATAACATGGAGACCGCCTTTTGCGTCATTCCTTGTCACTCTTGAATGGACGTTTCATATTTGGGTTCCCCTTGTCGGCCCTGTTCGGGCTTTGCTGCTTTTACTTGGGGAGCCTGCCGTTAACAGCACAGACGGGCGAACTCCGTTTTGAGCACCTTACCACCGAGGACGGCCTTTCCCAGGAGTGGATCTACAGCATCATGCAAGACAGCCGGGGGTTCGTGTGGATCGGCACCGAGTTCGGTCTCAATCGCTATGACGGTGAACGTTTCCGTGTCTACACCAACCGCGACGGCCTGCCCAACAATTACGTTTCTACCGTCTATGAAGATCGTCAGGGAAACATCTGGGCGGGCACTCTTTCCGGTCTTGCCCGCATCGATACCATCGAGGACACGATCCGGGTGTTTGCCCATGACGCGGCCAAACCCGATTCTCTGAGCAGTAACGATGTCACCGGTTTTGCTGAAGACCAGGACGGCGCCCTTTGGATAACCACTTTCAACGGTCTCAACCGCTTCGATGCGGGCACGGAAACCTTCAAAATATGGCGAAACGATAAGTCCAATCCTGCCTCCCTGCCGGACAACCGGGTACGAACTCTTTATATCGACGGCCAAAACCGCTACTGGCTGGGTTTGGAGGAAGGGGCGGCAACCTTCGATCCCCAATCGGAAATTTTCACCCCTCTCGATCTGACACTCGCGGACGGCCGGAAACCCCCGGTTCGCAAGATCGCCTCGGGTGTAGGCGATGCGCTATGGCTGGCCACCACCGAGGGATTGTTTCAATACCATCCCGCGGATCGGAAGGTGCGCGTTTGGCGACACGATCCCAAGAAAACCAACACGCCCGCAAGCAACAGACTACATGACCTGATTGTCGATGATTCCGGCAATCTCTGGCTGGCGACGGCAGACGGACTGGATTATTTCGATGTAGACGCCGGCGTCTTCCACCATCACCGCCATGACCCCACGCGCTTGAAGAGCCTGGGCCACAACACGGTATATGCCTTGATGGTGGATCGCGGCGGCCTTCTGTGGGTGGGCGCGCACGGCAACGGCATCAGCATTTGGAACCCGCGCACCAGCTTGATCGAGGCCTTCAGCCGGCGCCCCGGCAACAAGCACAGCTTGGGCGGCGATGTGGTCTGGAACTTTGCCGAACACCCCGACGGCAGCTTGTGGGTGGCTACTGAATCCGGTCTGGGGCGCATGGACCCCGCCACCAAAAAGTTTACTCATTACCGGCATAACCGCAACAACCCGAGGAGCCTGTCCCACAACACCGTGTATTCGACGGCCGTAGAGAACAACGGCATGGTGTGGGCCGGAACCGCCATGGGCCTGAACCGCCTGAACCCTAAAACCGGTGCGATCAAAATTTTTAGAGAAGACCCCGATGACGCCGGTTCCCTGAGCAACGATATAGTGTTCACCCTGTTGGTGGACGGCTTGGGTTATTTATGGGCGGGAACCGACGGCGGCTTGAACCGTTGGCGCGAGGAAACAGGTGATTTCCGTCGTCACCTTCACGATCCCGACGATCCGCGCAGCCTGAGCGGTAACTCCATTCGCTCCCTGCACCAGGGCAGTTCCGGCCACATCTGGGTGGGCACCGAAAACGGCGTCAACCGCTACGATCCCCAAAGCGAGCGCTTCGACCGCTTCCTCTTCGAAAAAGCCCGATCCTCCACGGATGTAGCCGCCGTGACGGCCATGTGCGAGGCCGAACCCGGTGTTTTATGGCTGGGCCACGCCGGCACCGGACTGATGAAGTTGGATTTTCGCGGCAATCCCTTCGAACCCATCGCCACCACCTACGATCAGACCGTTTTCCCCAACCAGAACCTGTTCAGCTTATTGCCCGATGATCGCGGCCGGTTCTGGATCGCCACCAGCCGCGGCCTGGTGCGCTTTCACCCCGACAGCGGGGAGATTCGGGTCTTCGATTCCCTGGACGGACTCCTGTCGAATGAATTGAATGAGGGCGCGGGCTACCGGTCACGCGCCGGCAAGATGTACTTCGGCAGCGTTCGCGGCTTCAACGCGTTTTACCCCGAGGATCTGGAGCCCACCTTTCCGCCGCCCAACGTCACCATTGTCGCCATTGACCTGGCCGACCGGAAAACCATTCAGGGCCGACAAAAACAACCCATCGTCATGACCTGGGAACAACGGGCCGACTTCCGCATCTCATTCGCGGCCATGGATTACACCAAGCGCGGGCGCAATCGCTATCGCTATCGGCTGCTGGGCTTCCACCGCGACTGGCGCGAGGTGACCGGCAAGGGCGAGGCCAACTACACCAACCTGGGCGCCGGTTCCTATACTTTCGAGGTCATCGCCATCAACAGCGACGAGGTGCCCAGTCCCAAACCCGCCCGTTTGCGCATTCGCATCGAGCCTCCCGTCTGGCGTTCTCGTCCGGTTTTGGTGTTGTACCTCATCTTTTTTTCCACCCTGGCCGGGTTTCTGATTCGCGCCCGCATCCTGAAGCGCAGGGAGAAGGAGCGCACCGACCACGAACTCCGCGAAAGCGAAAAACGGCTCAAGTTGGCGCTCTGGGGCAGCGGTGGCTTCATGTGGGACTGGAACAGTGCAACCGATGAGATCTACCGCAAGGATTTTCCCGAACTGCTGGGTTATGAAGACGAAAACTTCTCGCGCAAAACCCTGGACCAGCGATCCATGGTGCATCCCAGCGATCTCTTCCAGGTAGAAAAGTCCTGGCAGGACCACATTTCCGGCAAGTCGCCCTATTTCGAGGCGGAATACCGCATCCGCTCGGCCAAGGGCACCTGGCGATGGATTCACGAGCGCGGCATGGCGGCCGATCGCGATAAGCTGGGCCGGGCCTTGCGTATGAGCGGCACCTATAAAGATGTCTCCGAGCAAAAACGAACCGAGGACAAGATTCGGCTGTTCGCCAAGGCATTCGAAAACACCACCGACGCCATGATGATCCTGAACACCCGCCAGGTGATTATCGCGGTCAACTCGGCCTTCTCCCAAATCACCGGCTACACCACTTTCGAGGCGGCCGGTCAACACATCTCCGTTCTCAATTCCAACCGTCACGAGGCCGATTTCTACGAGCACCTCATCGATATGGTGCACACCACCGACAAGTGGGAGGGCGAGTTCTGGGCCAAGCGCAAGGACGGTGAAGAATTCCCCATGTGGGTCAATATGAGCCTGCTGCGCGACACCAAGGGTATGATCACCAACTACGTGGCTGTCTTCTCCGACATTACCGAGCGCAAGCGAGCCGAGGAAGAACTACGGCACCTGGCCAATTACGACGTGCTGACCGGCCTGCCCAACCGCACGCTCTTCCAGGATCGGCTCAACCAGGCCCTACGCCACGCCCAGCGCCACGATACCAAGTTGGCGCTGCTGTTTATCGACTTGGATCACTTCAAGAAGATCAACGATTCCTTCGGTCACGCGGTGGGCGACCTCCTTTTGAAGGGCGTCTCGCGCCGCCTGGTGGACACCTTGCGCAACGAGGATACCGTGGCCCGATTGGGTGGTGACGAGTTTATCGTCCTTTTGGAGGATACCAACGATCCCGGTGCGGCGGCTCAGGTTGCTCAAAAGCTGCTAAGCTCTGTAGAGCAAAGCTTTACCCTGGAAGGTCAAGAGGTTCGAGTCAACATGAGCATCGGTATCAGCCTCTACCCTGACGACGGCCACAATATGGAAACCCTGCTGAAGAACGCCGATACCGCCATGTACCATTCCAAGAACGAAGGCCGCAACAACTTCCAGTTCTATACCGAGGAGTTGAACGTTCGCGCCTACGAATTGCTGAAACTGGAAAACGCCCTGCGCAAGGCCGTGGAGTTGGATCAATTACTGCTGCTCTACCAACCCCAATTCAGTGTCCCGGACGGTCGCCTGGTGGGTGTGGAAGCCCTGGTCCGTTGGGATCATCCCGATAAGGGCATGGTTTCGCCCGGCACCTTCATTCCCCTGGCTGAGGAGACCGGCGTCATCAACGCGCTCGGCGCCTGGGTGCTCGATGAAGCCTGCCGCCAGGCGACGGAATGGAATGCCGCGGGCATCGATCGGTTCACCATTTCGGTCAACCTTTCCGCGGAGCAGTTGAAGCAACGGGACCTCGTGGAGACCGTGGCGCGGATTATGTCGGATCACCAGATCGGCGAGAACCAATTGGAACTGGAGATCACCGAGGGCGTCATGATCGACAATCGCGAGCGCACCATCGAAACCCTGGAGCGCTTCCGCGAGATGGGAATCCGCCTGGCCATGGACGACTTCGGCACCGGTTATTCCAGCCTCAGCTATCTGCGTACCTTCCCTATCGACAAGCTGAAAATCGACCGAACCTTCGTCAAGGACGTGATCAATAACAGCCAGTCAGCGGCCATCGCGCGGACTATCATCAACCTGGCCGAGAACCTGTCGTTGGAAGTCATGGCCGAGGGCGTGGAGACCATCGACCAGCTGAGCTTCCTCAACAACAGCGGTTGTCACATCATCCAGGGTTTCCTGCTGGGCAAACCATTGCCCGCCGAAATGATACCCGGCCTGATTGACAATGAGGGCATTCAGTTGATTATGGATCAGATTGAGACAGAGGACGAACCGCCGATCCGAGGAAACCCCGGTTAGCGGGCAAGCGTTTCAGGGGACACGCGGCAAGCGTAGTCGGCCGGATAAGTCCGGCCCCTGTCGGTTTCGATGACGACACACCGGGTGTCATTCGCAAATCAGCCGATTAGGCCGGGCGACTTGCGAAAGACGCCCGACATGCGCGGGACGATTGGGGATCGGTGTTTAACGGCAACGGAAGCAGGACCGTCACTCGAACTGACGGACGGCCCATTAGAGTTTCACCATTCCATGGTCGATGGAAACAGCCCAAGCGGCCAGGTAGGCTTGTTGTTGGTTGGTCTTGCTGAGGGGACGTCCCCACTCACGTAGAAACCATTCGTAAAGGGCCATGGGCGTTTCAAAGGGTTTAACATCTTTCAGATGCGTTCTCATGAAGCTGATGAAGCGTTTTTGCAAACCTGTCTTGTATTTCATTTCGACTCCTTGATCGTTTGTGCGTGGAGCGGACACGAAGGTTAAAAGTTGGGATAGTGTCTTGCTCTTGACACAATGTGTTACGCTAAAGCTATCACAAAGTTCACGACGCTAAGTCGCTATTTACAGACTATTTACCGGTTCTTCAGAAAACAGTGTCAACAAACGGGCCGCAAAGCGTTGGTATGACACGATTCCCTTGGTTACAAAAGTG
The DNA here is from genome assembly GCA_030066195.1 of Acidobacteriota bacterium. Taxonomy (GTDB): domain Bacteria; phylum Acidobacteriota; class Holophagae; order Acanthopleuribacterales; family Acanthopleuribacteraceae; genus JASJCB01. The sequence goes on along the minus strand of JASJCB010000018.1, from coordinate 46,838 downwards.
AAGACGTGTTCATTATCACATAATCACCTCTTCTTTACCGGCATCCCAAATCTGTGACTCGCCGGTGCCATGGAGGCGAAACCTTGCGATGTAAACCGCAAAGCTTGGCCGTTGGTTGAGTGACAGGGTTGTTAGGAGGCGCGGCGCCACTTGCCGCGATCGGATGAGACATCTATGACCCAGCCGCTCGGGGTGAGGTAGGGCCGAGACAGGACCCGCACCGGTACGGTCCCGGGTGTGGACGCCCCGCGGGGTTTCATGGCTGTCAGGCGTTCGATGCGCTCTTTCGTGTCCGGGTGGGTGCGCAGCCAGGGCGGCGTGGGATCGCGACGAATGGCGAACAGCCGCTGCCACATGGATGTGGAAACCCGCTCCAGACGAGCCAGGGCGGAAGCCAGGCCGTGAGGGTCCCCGGTCAGGCGAGCGGCGCTCAGATCCGCGTCCAACTCGCGGGTACGGGACAGGGCCAACTGTAACAGTTGCGCGACGGTCGGGGTCGCCATCATGATCAGTACGCCGAGCCAGGGAATTGCTTCACCCGTGAAGAAGTAGAGCGGCAAACTCAGTATGACCAACAGGATCCCGAAGAGCGACAGGGTGCGCGCCATATTGGCCGCGGAACCGGCGGTGGCCAGGACCCTGGTGTCGCGGTGCAGAATATGACTCATTTCATGGGCCAGGACGCCGTAGAGTTCGCGCTGATTCATGATCTGCAACAAACCGGCGGAAAGGGCAATCGCCGAACGCTTCGGCGAACCCACGGCAAAAGCGTTGACCTCGGCGGTGGGTTGGATATAGAGGTCGGGGACCTTTGGTAGGTCGGCCTTTTGAGCAAGGTCGGCCAGCATCTGTCGGACGCGGGACAGGTCCCACGGCGCCGGTTTGCGCGCCCCGGAAAGGCGCATGGCGAGGTCCGGCGATAGCCCCGGTGCAAACAGCAGGGTTCCCAGACCCAGTGCGGTGGTCATCACCACGCCGATCCGGCCGCCGAAAACATAGCCCAACAAACCCAAAAGCCCTGCCATGGCCGCAAGCAGCAGCAATGTTTGCAGGGTGTTGCGCAGCTTGTTGGATCGATAGACCTCGTGGCTCAATCATCACCTCCCAGGATATGGTAGATCAGTAACAGCTTGTTCACGAGAGGAAACATGGTCAAAACCTTAGTGCGTTGATGTAAAGCAAACTTTAGCAAGGTTCGCTAAGGTTTGCCTTCAATAAGATATACGTCCGCGCTTCGGGTTTTGTTTACCGAGGGGTCATCCGGCGATCATTCGTCCAAGGAGTCGACCCAGCACCACCGCGGCCAGACCCGCAAAAACATTCAGTAACACACTGAGCACACATTGGCGCCACTCGCCCTTTTCCAGCAGGTGCAGGGTTTCGTAGCCGAAAGTGGAAAAGGTGGTCAGGGAACCCAGAAAACCCACAATCAATAGGAAACGCTGGTTGGGCGAAATCCAGTCTCGCGTCAAGACCAGGTGCATCAGCAATCCGATGAGGAAGCAGCCAAGCATGTTGACCGTCAAGGTGCCCAAGGGAAAACCCGCACCGAAGCGGCGCTGGACCCATCCGCTGATCCAGTAGCGGCCGATCGCCCCGAAAAAGCCGCCCAGTCCCACCATGAGCATTTGGATCATGGCTTTTCGCCGCCGGAGAAGTGGATGGTCACGGTAAGATCTTTTTCGGGATGCAGCCCCTCGTAGCGAGCGGTCAGAGTCTTCTGGTCAGTCAAGGGCAACAATCGGGTGACGGAGCCCAGCGACAGTAAATCGCCCTTCTTGAGGGTCAGGCCCTGCTGCTTCAAGGCGCCGCACAGCCACAGCACCGCGTCCAGGGGATGGCCCAGCAGCGCATTGCCGGCGCCTCGACTCAAGATTTTGCCGGTTTCATCGGTGATCGTCAGTTTGAAGTCAGCCAGCCGATCCGCCCAGTTCTCGTCGCCCCGCAGGTAGACGGCTTTGCCGACCACCGCTTTGCGCCCGCCCGCGTTGACCGCAACCAGCGCGGGACCGTTCAGCTTGACGCCCGGGCCGTAGACCATATCCGGCAACTCCAACAGGGGATAGGCCGCATCCAGGCCGGCCAGGGCTGCTTCGCGGGTTTGGGCATGAATCAGACCGGGGTCCTTGACGCGAACCAACAGGTCGCCCTCGAAGAGTATGCGGGTGCCGAAGTTTCGAGGCAGGGTGGTCCCCTCGGGAACCAGCATGCCTTCCATCAGCATACCGAAGAGCGGTGCATTGACTCCGAACTGTTTTTGGGCCGGCGGCGAGGTGAGCGCGGCCTTATAACCCATGATCCGGCCCTGGCTATCGCCCAACAGCCGCACAAAATCGGACCGCGCGCGCTCCGCCTCCTTCATACTCCCCTTAAAGGCTTCCGTCACCGGTTTCCCGGCCTGGAAGTTTTGAAACATCGCGACGGTCCACGGGTCCTTGCCGTACCCAAGCGCTTTCAGATCGGCCTCGGCGGCGATGTAGCCGAAGGCGGACCAGTAGCCGCTTTCCAGCACCTTGTGGAAGACATCCACGGCCCGTTCCGATTTGCCGTTGCTCAAATAATAGTTGCCCACGCCGTAGCCCTGGGTAGCGAAGGCCAATAAGGGGTCCGCTTCTTCATCGACAGGTTTCAGCAGGGCTTCCGGGTTGACCTCGCCCTTGTACATCAACAGGCGGCGATGATAGGAGAAACTTTCCAGCAGTTTCATGTCGGCGGTAACGGGTTCCAGAATGCGGCGCGCCTCGTCATCTCGCTTCAGCCGGCGCAGGGTCATGTACATCCAGTCCAACGTGGCCACCATCATGTCGTTGTTCTTGCTGAGGTCCAGGCATTTTTTGTAGGCGTCCAGAGCCGGCTCGAACTTGCCCTGAAGATAGTAGGCCAAGCCCAGGTGATAGTAGATATTGGTCTGAGTGGTGCTGGTGGGGATACCGGCGGCGTTGGGCATGCCGTCCGGTTCTACCCGATCGGGTTTGCCTAGGGTCAATTCAGCGGCGCGCCGCAGGTCGGCAACGGCTTTATCGAATTGGCGAAGGGTAATATAGCGATGCCCGCGATGCCGGTACAGCCGGGCCTCATCGGGAAAACGTTCCAGGGAGCGGGTGTAGGACGCCACGGCATCGCGGTACCGACCCAGATAGGCCAGGCGACGGCCGACCCAGATATGGGCGAGGGGATCGTCCTGATGTTCGGCCAGGTGATCCCTGGCGTCGGCCAACTTCCTGGTGTAATCGGCCCTGCGCGCGGGGGATAGCTCGGGACGGTACAGGGGTTCTCCCAAAAGAGAGGTAGTCTCCCGAGGTTCCTGGAAACCGAGTAACAGCAAACAAATCATCAGCATAAGTGAACTCCGACCAATCGATGGAGCCTATTATAGCCGGAGCGCCCGGGCTTGTACAAACCGGAGGGAAAACCCTCATTCAGCCTTCGGGGGGCGGCGTATGGCTTGCACATCAGGACGCATGGCGCTCTTTGGGTAGGATGATGTCGAAGCGGGTGCCCTGACCCGGTTGGGAATCTACCTTCAACTCTCCGCCGTGTTCGTTGACCACGATGTCGTAGCAGAAGTACAGGCTTGGGCCGATGTTGCTCGAACCCGTCGGCCGCGTGGTGAAGAAAGGCATCGGCGCAAGGCCCTCAAACACCAACCGGTTCTTTCCAGACACGAAGCTTCATGGTAAAACCCCGGCAGCACGATTGACCGTGGAGGAAAGCTTGGAATATGATTCCCCTTGGAAAACCATCCTGGATCACCTACTCTATCATTGTCTGCAAATGATCAACCCTGAATTGTTCAACGATATCGACTGGACCGTCGACCCCGTCTTCCTGGACAAGGAACTCAATCAAATCGCCCCCAAGAACGAGGTGGGCAATCGGTTTGTCGATAAACTCTTCAAGATCAAAATGAAGAACGGTGAAACCAAATGGGTTTTGCTGCATATCGAAGTCCAGGTCAACTATGATTCGGGTTTCCCCGAACGCATGTTCGTCTACAACTATCGCATTTACGACAAATACAACGAGCGTGTCATCAGCATGGCGATCCTGGCCGATTTGGACGACTCATGGCGACCCGACAACTTCAGTTACGGCGGCTACGGCTCTACCATGAGCCTCAACTACAACGTCGTCAAACTGATCGATCACGAAGAAGAGGATTTGATCCGAAACGAAAACCCCTTCGCAATCGTCATCCTGGCCCATTTGAAGGCCCTGAAAAATGCCGGCGACGATGAGAACCGACAGATCACGCGAGCCAGAGCCAAAAAGAACCTGCTGCGCATGGCGCTGACACGGAACTACACCAGAGACCAAATCCGTCAGTTGACCCTATTCATCGACTGGGTCATGAATGTTCCCAAAGACCTTGACAACCAACTCAAAGAGGAATTACATAGTGAAGTAGGAGAGAAAAAGATGCAGTACATCACCGGCTGGGAACGACAAGCAAAGCAAGACGGCAAACGTGAGGGCAAGCGTGAGGGCAAACGTGAGGGCAAGCGTGAGGGCAAGCGTGAAGGCAAGCAAGATATGTTTCTTCGCATGGCAAACAGACAATTCGGGGCCATACCCGATTGGGCATTGACCAAGGTCAATGATGCCGATATCAAACAGCTTGATCAATGGTCCGATCTTCTCTTCACCGGTAAGCCGCTTGAGGAAATCCTGAAACCTCGGCGCTGAGTTTCGTGGTATACGGCTCACACCTTATGACGCATGGCGCTCTTTGGGTAGGATGATGTCGAAGCGGGTGCCCTGACCCGGCTGGGAGTCTACCTTCAACTCGCCGCCGTGTTCGTTGACCACGATGTCGTAGCAGATGTACAAGCCCAGGCCGATGTTGCCCGAGCCCGTCGGCCGCGTGGTGAAGAAAGGCGTGAAGATCTTGTCCAGGTGTTCGCGGTCGATGCCCGGGCCGTTGTCCGCGATGACGATGGTTACCGTTTCCTCGTTATCGCGGGTGGTGACGCTGATCTTCGGCAGATAGTCCGCCTCGTCTTCGTGGGCCTTTTCAACAACCGCTTGCAGGGCGTTATTGACCAGGTTGATGATCACTCGGCTCAGGTCCTGGACCGATATGGAAACCTTGCCCACCGCGCTGTCATATTGTTTTTCCAACTGCACCCGAGCGCCGTTTTTCATGCCCGGCCAGCCGTGGTAGGCCATGTTGGCGAACTCCTCCACCAGCGGATTCAATTCGGCCTCACGCCACTCGCCCCGATCGCCCCTGGCCAGGTTCATCATACTCTGGACAATGTGGTTGGCGCGGGTTCCGTGTTTGTGGATGGAAACGGCGTTGCGGTGCAGGTCGCCGATCACCTCGTCGAAATAGGTGTAGGCGTCCGGCGATAGTTGCTCGTATACCGACGCCAACTCGTTGCTCAGCTCTCCCGTCAGTTCAATGATCAGTTCCGCGAAATTGTTGACGAAGTTCAACGGGTTCTTGATCTCATGGGCGATGCCCGCGGTGAGCGTGCCCAGCGAGGCCAGTTTCTCCTGTACTACCAGTTGTTTTTGAGTACGGATGATCTTCTCGTTGACCGCGCGCAGGTCGCGGGTACGTTCGCTGACTTTTTGTTCCAGGTTGCGATTGATGTCCAGCAGGCAAAGGTGGGTGTTGACGCGGGACAGTAGTTCGTTTTTGGAGACGGGTTTCGACAGGTAGTCGTTGGCGCCGGCGGCGAAGGCGTTGACCAGGTCGTTGACCTGGTTGCGAGCCGTGAGGAAGATGATCGGCAGCTCGTGAACCGGGTGATGCTGTCGCAATTTCTCGCAGACCTCGTAGCCGGACATGCCCGGCATCATGATATCCAGCAGAATCAGGTCGAAGCGATTACCGTTCTTCTCCAGCAATTCCAGTGCCTCGGGTCCGCCCGACGCCTCGGTAATACGGTAGTTTTGCAAAGCCAACTGGTTGGTCAGCACCTGGCGGTTAACCGCCTCGTCGTCCACGATCAGGATGTTGAAGCCTTCGCTGTCGCTTTTCTCCCGGTCGATCCGATCGGCCGGCGTCTCGAAGTTGACTTCCTGTAATCTGGAGATGGTGTGGTTTTCCTCCAGTGGGTCGGGCGCCTCGCCGGTTACTGGCAGGGTGAATCGGAAGGTGGAGCCCTCGTTCAGTCGTGATACGGCTTCAACGGTACCGCCGTGCAGGTTGACCAGTTTGCGGGTGATGGCCAGACCCAGACCTGTGCCGCCCTGGGCGCGGGTATGGGTGCCGTCCAATTGTTCGAAGGAATCGAAGATCAATTCCAACTTCTCCCCGGGAATGCCGATGCCGGTATCGGTGACCGAAACCTCGACCATATCGCCCTTGACCGCGGCGGTGACATCCACGCGGCCTTTCTCGGTGAACTTGACGGCGTTGCCGACCAGGTTATGGAGGATCTGCTGCAAGCGATTCTCATCGGCCAGTACCGGAGGCAGGTTCGGCGGGATGCAGTTTTCCAGCACCAGGTCCCGCTTGCCGATAAGCGGCCGCAGCAGGGTGACCACCACATCGGTCAGCGCGCTCAGGTCCACCGCGCGGGTGTGCAGTTCCAGGCTTTTGTTTTGCAGTTTGGAGAAATCGAGGATGTCGTTGACCAGACTGGCCAGGCGCTTGCCGCTGGCCGCGATCATGGTCAGGTTGTAGCGCGCCTTGGGCGACAGTTCCCCGGCGACGCCGTCGATCAGCGATTCGGTAAGGCCGATAATGCCGTTGAGCGGTGTGCGCAATTCGTGGGAGGTATTGGCCAGGAACTCGTCTTTCAGCTTGTCGACCTGTTTGAGACGCTGAACCACGCGGTGCTCTCGTTGTGCTTCCATACGTTCCATCTGGATGCGCCGCTCTCGCTCCAGCTTGCGTTTGTGGTGTATCCACAGTTGTCGCGCCAGTAAGATAAGGCACAGCACGTATACGGCCAACGCCGGTTTGGAGCGCAGGGGATGCGGCAGAATGACCACCTGGATAGAGGCGTCTTCCTCGCTCCAAACGCCGTCCTTGTTGGCGGCTTTGACCCGGAAGGTATAGGTGTCCGGGGCCAGGCTGGTATAGGTGGCGAACCGCTTGTCGGCGCCCGTGTTGATCCAATCTTGATCGAAGCCCTCCAGCATGTAGGCGTAGCGGTTATCGTGCGGCGCGGCGTAGTGCAACGCGGCAAATTCGAAGGAAAAGACGTAGGCCTTGTGGTCCAGAACCAGGCGCGAGATTTCCGAGACGGGACGATCCAGCGGGCTTTCCGGGTCTTCCCAGACCGGTCGTACCGATTTGTTGAAGATGCTGAGGTCGGTGATCATGACCTGGGGGGGATCGGTTTCGGTGCGTAGATCCTCGGGCCGGAATACGTTGAAGCCGTTGATACCGCCGAAGTACATCTTGCCCGAGGCCGAACGCATGAAGGCGCCGCCGTTGAATTCATTGGATTGCAGGCCGTCATTGCGGTCATAAGGAAAAAAGGTTTCGTCTGTCGGATTGAAGCGGGCGATGCCCTTGTTGGTGCTGACCCACAAATGACCGCGATCGTCGCTGAGCGTGCCGTAAACCACATCGTTGGGCAGTCCGTCCGGTTCGCGATAAGCCTTGAATCTACCGGTCTGCCGGTTGAAGAAATTGAGCCCGCCGCCCAGGGTCGCCAACCAGAGCTGTTCGCCGTCGGTGGCCGGATCCGGGTGGATATCCATGACCTGGTTGTGACTCAGGCTGGTTTTGTCTTTCTGGTCGTGCCGGTAATTGATGAATGTCTCGCGGACGGGATCGAAGAGACTCAGTCCGCCGCGCGTGCCGATCCATATCTCCCCGCCCCTTTCAGGCGGATCCTGATACAGGTCGTAGACCATATCGTGCGGCAGGCCTCCCTCTACATCGCTGTCAGCGCGAAAGGCGCGAAAGCCGTATTCCGTTTTCTTGTTGAGGCCGCCGCCGCGGGTGCCTACCCAGAGGTCACCCTGATGGTCTTCCAGGATCACGCGCACGTGATCGTGGCTCAGGGAAGTGGGATCGCCGGGCTTGTGCGGGTAGTGCGTGATGTTTCCCGTGTTGCGGTCCAGCAGGTCAAGCCCACCGTAGGTGCCCAGCCAGAAGCGGCCTCGGCTGTCCTCGAAGAAGCACTGGACCCGGTTGTTGGCAATGCTGTCAGGGGTACCGTCGTGGATGAAATGAGTGACCCGTTCACTGTCGGGGTGGAAATAATTCAGGCCGCCGGTGGTGCCCACCCAAAGACCGCCCGAGGCGTCCTCGTAAAACCCGAGCACATCGTTATGGCCCAGCGAATTGGGGTTACCCGGTTCGTGTTGCCGGTGATTGAAGTCGGCGCTCGCCCGATTGAGCTTGCTGATGCCGTTGCCGTAGGTGCCGACCCAAAGGATACCGGTGCGGTCATAGAACAGATCCTCGACGATGTTGTGGCTGAGGCTTTTGGGCAGGCTGGGATTGTGCCGGAAGGTGGTGAAGGTTTCGGTCTTGTGGTCGAAATAGGAAAGACCGTCGTTGGTGCCCACCCACAGGTCGCCGGGAACTTCCTCGGATTCGATAACGGCTGTAACGGTGTCGTCGGCCAGACTGGTCCGATCGCCGGAAATGTGGCGGAAGACCTTGAACAGGCCGGCCTCGCGATCGAACAGACAAAGTCCTCCCCCGGTGCCTACCCAGAGCCGGTTTTGACCGTCCTCGAACAGGGAGAGAACGTTGTCGTCGGGCAGTGCGCCGATCTGGTCGTCGGGCAGGCGTCGGTAATGGGAGAAATCGTCGGTATCTTTATGGTATCGATTCAGCCCGCCGCCCATGGTGCCCACCCAGAGGAAGCCCTCGTGGTCGATCAACAGCGAAGCGACGCGATCATCGAAAAGACTGTTGGGTTTACCGGCTTCACGGCGGAAGCGTTCAAAGGTTTCGGTGCGGGTATCCAGGCGGTTCAGGCCGAACCCGTCCGTGCCGACCCAGAGGATGTGCGGATCGCCGGGGTCCACCAGCAGCACGCGCACCATATCACCGGAGAGGCTGTTCGGGTCGTCGGGATTGTGTCTGAACTTGCGAAAGGTGCCCGTCTTGCGGTCATAACGATCGACACCGGTGCCCCAGGAACCCGCCCAGATGATGTCGTCGGGACCTTCGGCCAGGGAGACGAGATAATTGCCGGGGACCGTCCCCGGAACCTCGGGACTGTAATGGATCACCCGGAACTTGTAACCGTCGTAAAGGTTGAGGTCGCCCTGCGTCGCGACCCAGATCAATCCGCGTCGATCCTGTAAAACCTGGTAGACACTGCTTTGCGTCAGTCCTTCTTCCAGGGACAGGCGTTCAAAAAGCGCGGAACCGGGCTGGGCTCGGAGGGGCAGAGCGAGGATCCATAGGGCTGAAATCAGCCGTATGATATGGGGAATCCCCCCATGCCGCGGGGTATACTCCGGCTCCTTCAATAGATGTGCTCCTAAACAAAGAGAGATTCATGGATTTTTTAAGTATCCTGCTCCTGCCATACGGGCAGCATGAATGAGAAGGTACTGCCTTCACCCGGGACACTGTTCACCGTAATTTCCGAGCCGTGGGCCCGGATGATTTCCTGGGCGATGGCCAGACCAAGTCCGGTACCGCGTTCGCCCTCGGTTCCCAGGGTGCTTTTTTTGCCCTCGCCCAATTCGAAGAGATTGGCCACGATTGCATCGGACATGCCCACGCCGGTGTCGATAACCTGCACGCGCATACCGCCGTCGCCCGGCTTTGCCTGAACGGTGACGGTTCCGAAACGCGGGGTGAACTTAACCGCGTTGGTGACCAGATTGGAGAGGACCTGAAGTAGCCGCTGTTGATCGCCTACGATGTCGATAGGCATGAGAATGCGATTGCGCAGGCTGATTTCTTTATCGGAAGCCAGGTAGTTGAGTTCCGTGATGACCTGATCGGCAATTTCGCTTAAATTACAGCGACTTTGGACGATGCGCAGTTTGCCGCTTTCCAGCGAGGTCATATCCAGGATATTGTTGACCAGTTCGAAGCCTCTGCGGCTGGTGCGCGCCATGATTTTATAAAAGGTGTCCAAAGAGTCGGCTTCCACGCCGGAGAGCAGAACCTCGCTGGTGTTGATCAATTTGCCCAGCGGACCGCGAAGATCGTGCGCCACGTTGCCGACGTAGCGTTTCATGCGCTGGTTCATCTGCTCCAGGTCGCGGATGCGTTGTTTCAATTTTTGTTCATAGTTCAGTCGGAGGGCAACGTTTTGAAGACGGGCCATCAGGGAGGCCGGAGTCATATTGAACGGCCAGTTGCTGAATGCGCCGCAACTGAAGGCGCATAGGGTCATTTCCTCGCTGTCGTCGGTAATCGTAATGAAGGGCACTTCGGCGGCCTTCAGGTGGGTTCCCCATGCTTCGAGTTGACCCGCATCGTCTTCTTCTACCAAGAGCGTTAGAACGGCGGCGCATTCATCGGTAGAATGCGGAATGGCGTCGGGGTCTTCGATTTCAATCACGGCGAAGCCGAGATCGCTCGCGATCCCTGCAATTTCCTGTAGTTTGTCCGGCATACTGCCAATAAGGATAAGTTTGTTTTTTTCCAACATGGGTTCACAAGATACAACATTTCACTGTAAGGTATACGCCTTTTTTTCGTTGAGGATGTTGTCAATTTCCCTTTTTTTCACTTCGTTGGCAACGACCAACAGGCTGTCTTTAAGAAAATCGGACCGATTTTACTCAAACTTGACCTCAGTTATACCATCATTTTCACGATCCAGCCTCACCGTAAAGCCGTTTCGCGCCTGGTGGGAGGCCAGAAAGTCACGCACAGCCTTCTTTAGAGCGCCGCTGCCGTGTCCGTGAATCACCTTTAAAAAAGGTAGACCCCTGCGCATGGCTTCGTCGATGGTGCGGTCCAATTCCAGTAGCGCGTCGTCCACGCGGAAACCCAACAGGCGCAGTTCGAAGGAAAGCGCATCATCGGTTTCCACGGAATCGTGAAGCCGGGTCTTTCCGCCCCGTTCCCCCGCTTTACCGAGATGAATGACATCACCGATTGCCGCTGTAAAAACCTTGCCGTTGATGTCGACATGGGCCCGCTTGCGATCCAGGTCCGACAGCACGCCTTCCTGCTTGAAAGTCTTCAGGAAAACCCGGTCGCCCTTCTCCCAATCGCCGGACGGAATTCCCGAGGATACCGGTAAGGCGCCGGCCTGCTTTTGGTTTTCGCCGTAAGGTTCCATGATTTGTTTTTTGGCGGCGGCCAGTTTGGCCATACCGGCGCGGCGTTGTTTTTGACTGGAAACATCGGCCAACAGACCGCGCAGTTCCTTTTCGGCTTTTTCCACGGCCTTGTTCAGGCGGTCCCGTGTCTTTTCGCGCAGTTGTTCTTGCAGGCGCTTCAGTTTTTCGCTTTCCTCGCGACCTTCCTTGATGCGGTGGTGAAGACGAAGTTCGTCGCGACGCAGCTTTTGTTTTTGTTTGTGCAGTTCCTTGTGTTGCTGTTGCAGGTTTCGGATAGCGGCCTGAATATCCACCTGGTCGTCGTCCACCAGTTGGCGGGCGCGCTGCAAGACGGAAGCGGGCAGGCCGGCGCTCGCGGCGATTTCCAGGGCGTGGGAACGGCCCGGCACTCCCTGTTGAAAGCGGTAGATGGGTTTCAGACGACGGGCGTCGAAGGCCATGGAACCGTTCTCCAGGTTGGGATGGCTCATGGCCAGGGTACACAGAATCTGTTGATGGGTAGTAATCAACAGGTGAAAGCCGCGACCGATGATTTCTTCAATCAGGGCCTGACCCAGGGCGTTGCCCTCGTTGGGGTCGGTACCGCTGCCAAGTTCGTCCAGCAGGATCAGGGCATGCTCTTCCCGTACCTCCAGGATGTGACGCAGGTTGACCAGGTGAGAGGCAAAGGTGGACAGGTTATGGCTCAGCGACTGGTTGTCGCCGATATCCGCCAAAATAGTGCTGTAGAAGGGAATCTCGCTGCCCTCGTCGACGGGTACCGGAAACCCGCTGTTGGCCAGCCATGACAGGAGGCCGGTCGTTTTCAGGGTGACGGTTTTACCGCCGGTGTTGGCGCCGGAAATCACCAGGCCGCGGAGGTCCTCGTCCAGGTGGAGGCTGAAGGGCACCATGCGGTTTTTGTCCTCGTCCTCGCTCTCATAGTACGCCTTGCGGAAGGGGGCGAAGGCCTCATCCAGGAAAGGGTGTCTGGCTTCCAACAAATAGAGTTTGCCCTCGTGGTTGGGTTTCAGGCAGGTGAGCCTTGCCTGGTGGGTGGTCAAAGCCAGGGCCTGCATGGTATCCAATTTGGCCAGGAGTGGACAAATCACTTCGTAAATGACGGGATGAGCCAGAATGCGTTCGCTCAACGCCACGCGAATGCGCCATAGCTCTTCCTCGATTTCGGATTCAATTTCGGTGAGCCGGTTCTGTTTACTGACGGTTTCCGCGGGCTCTATATAGATGGTATTGCCGGACGAGCTGTAATCGTGCAGGAGGCCCTTGACGCGGCCGCGGAAATCTACTTTGACGGCCAGCACCCGGCGGTGGTTACGCTCGTAGATGATGGACTCGTTGAGATAGGCCGCATGTCGCCGCAACAGGCCGCGCAGGGCCGACTCCAGCTGTTCCTCCACCTGGAAGAATTGGCGGATGAGGCGACTGTAGAGGGGCGAGACATGCTCGTTCCAATGGCCGTCCGGGTCGAAAATACCCTCCATATCGCGGGTCAACTGATCGATATCCGGGTCGCGGGTGCGGCCCTCCCGGGCGAAAGCCAACTGGTCGTTGACCAGAATCTTGCGCCAGAACAACAGCACGTCGCGAATGGTGCGCAGTTGGTGACGATCGAAGGGTTTGACAGCGGGCTTGCGATCAAAGAAAGCGGCGTCCGGCAAAGTGGGAAAGCGCAGTAAGGGGCCCTCGGCGGTGAGTTGCCGCCACTGATCCAACTCGGCATAATGCGCGGCCTGTTGCTCGACCGGCATCAGCCCTGCTTCGGCAATGAGCCGCTTGCCCTCCGCGGTCTGGGCCTTTTGGGTGAAGAAGGCCTTGACGGTGGGAAAATCAAGGACGTCGCGCGTTTGGTCCTGTAAAAGGGGAGCGCGCCCCGGCGCGTTGTTTCTTTTCATAGCTGGTATCCAATCGGTAATCTCCCCAATTGAGTATTTGCCGGTGTGACAAACGATTTTCGATCATACAGAATCCCTGCCTGTTTGGCAATGGTTCCCGGCCTGTTCGGCAGGATGTCGCCAAAGTCTTGAACATGAGCCGGTAACATCGCCGAATTGACGCAAATCTTCCCGGGAAGACGTAAGGACTCGGACGTTTGATACTCGATTGTTCCCGGGAACAATCGAGGACAATGCATAAAATACTCGATTGTTCCCGGGAACAATCGAGCTCCAGGTTGTAGAAAACAGAGCTCTAGTTAGCTATATACATAAAAATGAATTATTTAGCAAGGACGACATCTGAAAAGTCGCCATATAGGCGACAAAGCAATTGTAAAGATATTTTTTGCATTTGAGACCCTTTGTTTTACAAAGCGTCTTGCCTCGCCGCCGGCTTCAAGGGTCGCGCCAATTTAAGATCAAAAAGAGAAACGCAGTTTCTCACAGCCCGTGCGGCTGGAGCACAAACAGAAAGAATAGCTCCGCCTGCCCATCCTCTGCGCGGCGAGAGCCTCCTTGCGTTTCCGGGGAATCCTCAGGTTTCCTCGAGTTGGGGCCGGAGGCCCTCGCGCTCGGATTGTCCTCAGGGGATACCGTAATTTACACTGAAATAACAGTATCTGACCTGGCCACAATAATTTACGATGTGGATATAATGCGTCTGCATATTCTTTTCACAGGTTTTTATCGGGTTCATGAACGTGATGCAGTCGAGGTCGTCACAGTGGTTTGCGGGACAACTCCGGCTCCCGGCATAGGCCTTGGTCGTGAGCTGTGTTATGCCGAATCCCAGTACCAGGCAAAGAGCAAGCATGCTCGTAATTTTTTGAATCACTTTCATTGATATCCTCCTCTGAATTATAGAAACAGATGAAATCATAGCAGCACATTTTAGATGTAGTATGCATTTTTTTTTTGTTATCTTCTTTTGTGACAAAAGTATCGATAATCCATGACAGGGGCTGAGGCGAAGCTTGTTCACAACGCTTCCTCCTCCGTGACCTGGCCCTCGGCGGTCCGATCCATGTGTACTACGTGAGGATTGACCCCGAGCAGCGCAACATCGCCGACTGGTGCTGAGCGATCGATCGTTGAGCGCGATCGGGATCGCGCCGCGGGCAACGGGAGCCTCCTGACGATCCTGGATTTCCTGGCCGCCTCGAAAAGAAAATGGAGGCTCTCGAGCTCGAGTGTATGTGTCAGGGGTTGCTGTAATTCTCGGTAGTTTGGGGCGGGTTTGCATATCGCCTCGGGTCGCAGTTTCAACGCTCAGGTTGGTTTATCACCAACCTGAGTCCACACGGGATGGACATAGAGCATCGCGGGAACGAATACCATGAAGCAACCGGCGAAGTTAAACACATCACGTTCAAAAAGCTTTCTTAAAACCCGTAGTAGTCGGCCCCGATGGTTTTAGCCATATGAGAGAATTCGAACCTATTGCCTTGGAAGAGTTGAAGGCGGGCTGGAAAGCGCGAGAGAAAAAAGAAAAGAAGCTTCGACAAGAAAGAGAAGCGGCGGAGAAAAAACGTAAACAAGAGTTTGCCGGATGACACAAGTCATAAAGTGCAGTGCAACTTTAGTGGAACCGGAGGATTCTGATGTTTGCACCTGATGAAATGACGGTCGTTCGAGTTAAGAACAATTGGACACGTGCCGGTCTTCGACGCTATGCGCCGACCGTAATGCCTGGGGCCTTTTGCGCGACGAGTAGGGTTGCGCCCGGAACCTGCCACGGTCTACAATGCCGTCAATACATGGCCGCGAGGTGGGATCATGATGAATCGCCGGTTGTTCGTTCAATCCATGCTGGGCCTGGGCGCCGCGCCTTTCGTGACCGCCGCGCCGCCCAAGAAACGAAGGGGGCCGTCCTTGATCAAACCCAAACGGCTGGAGAAAGGGCAAACCGTGGGCCTGATCGCGCCCGCCAGTAATGCCTTCGAAAACGAGAGCATCCGCTTCGCCATGGAAATCGTGGAATCGCTGGGCTTCAAGGTGAAACCCGGCAAGCACCTGTTCAAGCGCTGGGGCTACCTGGCCGGTTCCGACGAGGAGCGCGCCGGGGACCTGAACGCCATGTTCAAGGACGACAGCGTGGACGCCGTCTTTGCCCTGCGCGGCGGCTACGGCGCCCCGCGCATCCTGCCCATGCTGAACTACAAGGTGATTCGCAAGAATCCCAAACCCTTCCTGGGATACAGCGACATCACCGCCCTGCACCAGGCCATCCACAAGGAAACCGGGCTGGTCACCTTCCACGGTCCCATTGCCATGCAGACCTGGGACGATTACGCCCTGGCCGAGATGAAAAAAGTCATGGTCAACACGGAAGCGCCCGTCGTCATCGGCGCCCCGCCGCCGTTCGAGGTCAGCGAGGGCAAGGTGGAAGCGGTCAACCGGCTCACCCGCATCGTGCCGGGCAAGGCGCGCGGCGGTTTGACCGGCGGCAACCTGTCGCTGATGACCCTGCTGATGGGCACGCCCTACGAGCCGGATTTTAAGGACAAAATCGTCTTCCTGGAAGACGTCGGCGAGAAGCCTTACCGGGTGGACCGCATGCTGACCCACCTGTGGCTGAGCGGCAAGCTGCACGATGCGGCGGGTTTTGCGCTGGGCAAGTTCACCGACGCCGATCCCAAAGGCACCAGCCTCAGCCTGGAAGAAGTCTTCATGGATCGCCTCAAGGTGCTGGGCAAACCCGCGATTCGCGGCCTGATGATCGGTCACGTTGCCAAACAGACCACGGTGCCCATGGGCATCCAGGCGGAACTGGACGTGGACGCGGGCACCCTGACCATGTTGGAACCCGCGGTATCCTGAATGCGCACCCCGCTCCCCGCCGACCGACCGGCGCTCACGGCACTGTGTCGTCGTTGCCTGATCTTCGACCATCCCACCGAGGCCCTGCTCCAGGAAAAGATCTGGGATGATCCCGATTACAACCCGGATCTGGTCTTGGGTATGGAACACGGGGGTCAACTCGCGGCCCTGGCCATGGGCGTGGTACGCGGGGACACCGGTTATATCAAGTTGATTGCGGTAGAGCCTCAACTGCGCGGTATGGGTTACGGCGGCAGGCTGCTGACCGAGTTGGAACGCCGTATGGCGCCGCATGTAAGCCGCTTCCGAGTCGCCGAATCCGCGCCCAACTACTGGTGGCCGGGCGTGGACGTGCGTTACACCGGCGCCGTGATCTTCTTCGAACGCCACGGCTACCGCAAG
Organism: Acidobacteriota bacterium; assembly: GCA_030066195.1. Taxonomy (GTDB): domain Bacteria; phylum Acidobacteriota; class Holophagae; order Acanthopleuribacterales; family Acanthopleuribacteraceae; genus JASJCB01. The sequence continues at coordinate 30,504 of JASJCB010000018.1, read as the reverse complement.
TTCGACCAAACCTACAACATGACGGTTGACCTGACCAACCTGCCCGAGGACGGCCTCAGACCCAACAACATCACCATCCGCCGCGCCCAAGCAGCCGACCGCGATCTACTCGACCGCTTCCTGGCCCGGTTATGGCCCGCGTGGCGAGCCGAGGCCGCCGCTGCCATGAGCCGCGGACCGATTGCGCTGCACCTGGGTTTTGTCGACGATCAACCGGCGGGTTTCGCCGCCTACGACAGCAATAACCCGGGTACCGGCTGGTTCGGACCCATGGGCACGGACCCGGCCTTCAGGGGCAACGGCCTCGGCCGGGCGCTGCTGCTTGCCTGCCTCAGGGACCAACGGGCGCAAGGCCTGGACAAGGCGACCATTCCCTGGGTGGGCCCGATCGCCTTCTATCACCGAGCGGTCAACGCCGAAATCGACCGCGTCTTCTTCCGCTACCGGAAGGAAAATGACGCGCCCTGATGGCGCTACCGTTCCACAAAACCGTCGTCCGCGTGGTCGCGCTCCATGGTTCTCAGGCGACCGATCATGGTCTTCAGGTCGCGGAACCCGCCGATGGTCATCCATACGAAGGCAGCGGTCGCCGCCGTCATGTAGATCACCAGGTAGATCATCCAGAACCGGAACCAGGCCTCGTCGGAAACATCGTGCGTCAAATTGTAGATGGTGCCGATGACGAAGGTTAGGAACCAGCCCAAGGTCCACACATAGTTCAGGATGTAGATGAACTTGTCGCCGCGTGTGAACTCGGAGGTAATGAACAACAGCCGATACCCCCGCTCGGGAGCGCCGACCACCTTGTGCTCTTCCTCGATTTCATAGGCGCCTCGATGCAGCAGTTTGTCCATATCCACGGTATTCTTGGGACCCAACAGGGAACCCAGCACATACGCCGTCGAGGCGCCGACCATGGACAGCAACCAGAACCACTGACCGTTGATGAAGAAGTCGTCCGCCAATTGGTGGATCACGATACCGGCGATGGAAATGCCCGAACCGGTGATCAAGGCGGCCCAAGCGCCCCGCGCCGTCCCTCGGTCCCAGTAAAGCCCGCCGATGATCACCGCGCCTGCGCCGCCCACGAAGATCGCGCCGGTGATGGCAAAGAACAGGTGAATATACTCGCTCTGCTTGAACAACAGGCTGAACAGGAAGATGAACACGGCCACGAAGATCACGGCCAGGCGGAGTACTTTCAGGTGCTGCTCGGGCGTGAAGGGTTTTTTGCGGAAGGGCATGACCACATCCTGCACCAAAACCGAGGCCCAGGAATGCAGATAGGTATCGTGCGTGGAGATAAACGCTGCCAGCATCACGGCCGCAAAAGCGCCCATCAGTCCCTTGGGCAGGATATGTGTCAGCACCAGCGGAACGCGCAGTTGATTGCGGATGGGCTCGCTGTCGATGGGAGCCAGGGTCGCGGTAACGCTCTCGGCAACGGTGTTGAAACTGTCGTGGTTCAGCACGGTGTAGGTGATGATGGGCAGCAGCAGGAAGAGGACACCCTTGGGAAAGCCGCGCCAACCGTCCAAAACCGCGCTCATCTTGGCCTCGTGCGCGCTGGTGGCCGAGACATTGTAGGCCTGGGTGCCCTGCCAGGACATTTGATTGTAGATAAAACCGATGACGCCGATCAGAAAATACCAGAAGTTGAAATCGCGCATATTGCTGGTCTTGTATGGATTCAACATGGAGGCGTCTTCCGGCGCGGCGCTCAGGGCCTCGAAGATGACGCCCCAATCCACGGTGAGGGCGAAATAGAAGAACAGGCCCAGAAAGACCAGGTTCACGAACAGGCCCTGGAAGAAATCCGTGATGATCACCGCCACCTGGCCGCCGTTGAAGACGAAGTAGAGCGACAGGCTCAGCAGGCCGATCATCAGCAGCGGAAAGGTGCCGACGCTCAAGCCGAACAGATCCAAGGACTGGGGCAGGCCGCAGAAATAGATGAAGAAGCGGGCGCCCACCGCGGGGAAGATGCCGAAGTTGATCAGGCCGGACACAAAACACAAGATGCCCGCGAAGATGCGGAAGTTGCGACTGTAGCGCTGCTCGAAAAACTGGGCCAGGGTGAGCACGCGCGTTTGCCGGAACCGGTAGCGAACCCAACCGCTGACATAAACCAGTAGGACGACCACGGACATGGTGAGCCCCCACCAGGCCATGGAGAACCCGGCCAGGAGGTTCATTTCCATCTCGGCAACGATGGTAATGGCGCCCAACCCGGCCAACCCGCTGGACACGGTAATCAAATAGCGACCGGCGGAGCGTCCTGCGGCCAGGAAGTCGGCCACACTGCGCATGAGCTTGCGCGCCAACTGCACGGATGCAATCAGAAAGAGAAGCGTTGTGGCAACAATGAGCCAGTCGAGCGGCGATAAATTCAAGAGATCCCCGAATTCGTTTTGGTTCAACGACTTAGCATAGCACTGGAAGCCGAGAAGACACAAGTCGGGGAAAACGATTGCAAAAACCTGGCAGGGAAATCACTTGCTTTTTGGAGCAAGCCGGCCGAGTATTGAGTAACCGACACTTTTCCGCTTTATCCAAGGAGGCCGTATGGCTGAACCGGTTATAGCTTCGTATAGCCCTGTCGAAGTTGAGGTCAAAGAGGGCGAATCATATTGGTGGTGCACCTGCGGCAGGAGCGGCAATCAGCCCTGGTGCGACGGCTCCCACGCCGGAACCGATTTCACGCCCCAGGAATATGTGCCGCCGCGAACCCGGACTTTATTCCTGTGCGCGTGCAAGCATACGAAGAAAGGCCCCTTCTGCGACAACAGTCACAACAAGCTGAAGCGCTGAAGAAAAGACGGGGTGAGCGGGTGGGCCGCTCACCCCAATGGTCTCCCTGGCGGTGATAGGTCTTCGTGACAATCAGGTGGATCCGGTATTCAAGTGGAGAAGCTTGGAACCAGTACGGTTGCGCCGTGCGCAAAAACGCCGGGGAATCACGGAGTGTGTGCCGTCCGTGTCCGTATGTGAGGAACACGAAAGGGTATGCCCGCATTCCAAAAAAGCGAAAAAAACAGGTTCGATCATTGATCGACCTTATATACATGAATGGATGCGCTGTTCATAGAAACCAAGGTAATGAAACCCTCGGTTTAAGAAATAGATTCAAAGTGGTCGCTCAACGTCTGAAAAAGTGAGTCTTGTTGTCCTTGGTGCAGCTAAAAGCCGAACCATCGCCTACAATAAACAACGCATGCCATATGCTTGGGAAAACCAAGGAGCGAATCCATGACCATCACCGATAAATACCGCAAAGAGTTTCCCATCACCGAGCGAAATATCATCTATTTCAACCACGCCGGTGTAGCCCCCACCTCCCGCCGGGTATGCGAAGCCGTCAACAACTGGTTTACCCTTCAGGCCCGCGACGGTGTGGACTTCGACGCCTGGGAAGACGGGGCCGAGCGTTGCCGCGCCCGATTCGCGGGGCTGATAGGTTCCGACAGCGAAGAGGTCGCCTTTGTGCGCAACACCTCCCACGGTCTCTCACTGGTGGCCGAAGGTCTCTCCTGGCGCTCGGGGCAACGGATCATCGTTACCTCCGATGTGGAGTACCCCTCCAATTATCATGTCTGGCACCATGCGGCCCGGCATCGCGGCTTGATCGTGGACGAAATCGAGCCGCTCCACGGCGGCGCGAATATCGAGGCGGTTGCCCGAGCCCTTCGCCCGGAAACCAGGCTGGTCGCGGTCAGTTCGGCGCAGTTCAGCACCGGCGCGGTCACCGATTTGAAAACGCTCGGCGAACTGTGCCGGGATCGCGGCATTTTATTCTGCGTGGACGGCATCCAAACGGTCGGCGCCCTTCCCATTGATGTGCGCGATTTGCATATCGATTTCCTATCCGCCGACAGTCACAAGTGGATGCTGGGAATGATGGGCATGGGCGCCGTCTATATGCGCAAAGACCTGGCCGCCGCCATGCGTCCGGTCCTGGTGGGCTGGAAGAGCATGATCAACGGTTGGGAATTCCGGTTGGAAGACAACACCTTGCTTCCCGATACAACCCGATTCGAGGAGGGCAGCCCCGCCTACGGACTGATCGAGGGATTCGACGCCGCGTTGGCATTGATCCAAGAAGCAACGCCCGAGGCGATTGCGGATCATATCCGCGCCCTATGCAATCGCCTGGCTGAAGGCCTGGAGGCGCTGGGCTGTGTGGTCAGCCCGCCGCCGGAGCTACGGCATCATATCGTTTGTTTCTCCCACCCGAACAAGCCCTCGAACGAAATCGACCAGGCCTTGAAACAACGCGGTATCGTCGTTGCGGACAGGGGTGGCCGCGTCAGAGCATCACCCCACCTGTACAATACCCACACCGAAGTCGATCAATTCCTGGACGCGGTCAAAGAGATCATCGGATAGACCGGCTGCATCCCCGTTCGCCGGTTGTCGGACGCGCCGAGCGGTTCTGACGACACCCGGCACTATAAGTACTCCTTGAGCAATGCGACAACGGAGATAAGTACCAAAACACCTGCCTATCGACAATTTGAAAGGTTTGGGGTTGAGCAAGCCGTCAAAGATGGAAAAGATAGTCTCGGCATGGAATGAGTATCAGGCCGGGAACTGGTGTGCCCGGCATCACCATATGGATTTGACGATCAAAAAGCAAGCTTGCCCGTCTCTGAGAGTGCCTCGATGTGGACATCCAGTTCTTGAATGCGATCGTCCAGGTGAGGATGGGTGCTGACAAGCGCCGTCCACTTGGGATGAGCGCCGCTCATCTCCTTGATTTTGATCAGGAAGTTCTTCAGTCCGGTCGTTTGGTATCCCGCCTTGTAAACAAGAGCCAATCCATAGCGGTCGGCCTCGTATTCTTCCCTTCTGCTTGACTGCTTTTCCAAGAGGAATTTGCTTAGCTTGAACCAGACATTGGATCCCGGAGCGAGTTTCAGATAATCCGATCCGCCTTTCAGACCACGTGACCAGAAGTCCCTGAGCGCCGCCGATTTGCCGTGCCCCAATTCCACATGACCGATTTCATGCGCCAGAATACCGGCCATTTCATCCGCGCCGACTTCGCCTTTCCGATACAGCTCATAAAGTCCCCGGGTTATCACGAGATAACCGCCGGGCAGGGCGCTGACATTGGGGGTTTCTTGTTCTGCCAGATATAACCTATGGTCGGGAAACTTCAAGACTGTGCAACTGCTGAAGGTTTGGAGGATACGGCGGATCGATTCATCATCCAATTCCTGAATCGTTCCTTCTTCCAGACGTTCCTCGACTGCCTTTGAACCCAGAGCTTTCTCATCCGAGGGGCCGAAGATCCCCGACGGCCTGACGAAGAATATCAAGATGAGCAATCCAATCAGTACCAATTCTCCCAAGCCGAGCACGTCAAGGTCTCCCGATAAAAGCTTTCACTCCCTGCAGCATAGCAGGATCTCTCCCATGGTGCGGATTATAAAAACTACTGAGCGCCGATGAGGCCTCCGACTCGTCTAAATGGATGATGGCCCTGCATCGACGGTGACAAGACAGTTCCCAAGCTCAGTTACTGCCATGAAGTCCCCACTCGATATCCTCTTCGATGAATTTCTCCATCGAGGTTTCCGAGTGAGAGTCCAAATAGCGACGCAAGGCATCCGCCACCAGACCATCGAGATCTCGATGCCGGCCGGCTTCTACGAAACGTTCAGCCTCTTCCAGGAGTCGTTGGGGAATTTCAGCTTGGAGATTCGTCATAACGACCTCCTGTTCATATTATAGTAGACATTGTGTCCGCAAATGATCAGGCGAAGCATCCACATCGCCGCGTGATAGGGCGTTGGCAGCTGCAATCGCAGGTTCGGCATCAACCGAACGCGCCCGGCCGAGGCCGAAGATATCCGAGGTGAGCCAATCGGCGACATCACCATGCCGGGCTCGGGCCGGAGCACCTGGCAAGTCTCAAGGTGTGTCATGCGCTATACATATGCCGGGTAAAATGGTACAAACCGTCAACCAACAACCTGAGGAGCCGAAGCATGGGTTACCACATCATTCTGAAGATTGAAAAAGAACCGCGACCTGAGAGCAATCATCGTGAAGAGGAATCGCCGGAAGCAATAACACGTCTTGTGCATCACTACATTACCGATCTGGATGAGCTGCGTCATTTCAAGGATTTAACAAAGGAAAGCATTATCTACCAAGGTGAACCAAGCTGGACACCCGCGCTGGTTGGCGAGACCAAACACTGTAAGCTGTACACCGAATCCAACTATCGCGTGGGAAAAAAAGCAGAGATCCTCTTCAAGGAAATGTGTATGAAAGAGGGCTTGATTGTGGAGGAGCTCAACCAGACTCAGGAGAGTTTCAAAAGCTACACCAATGTCGCCGAGGAAATCCCCATCAAGCGGGGCGACTTTCTCATTCGCAATGTCGGAAGCCTGGAAGTCGATGTGAAATGCCGCTCCAAGCTGGAGGATACGGGCTACCCCCATTACCGCCTCGATGTAGATCATGTTGACAAGCATTTGAACATGGAAGCGTTCACCAAATGTCCTGTAGTTCTGGCGTTCTTTGAAAGAAACGGTGAAGACCCGGTCGAAGCATCATTGCGGATGTTGTCGATTCGTGAGATCGAAGATCGCCGGGCGGATCTTGAGGTACGGCCCTGGTATGACGGTAAGCCGGCATTTTGCCTTCCTCTGGACATGATGCGACCTCGTTTTCAGTTAATCGATGATTACAAGCAGTCTTTAAAGCAAAGTTGATCACCGAAAGTTCCCGGTCCGGCCGTGTTGAAGAATTTCATGTCGCCTTCTGATCCCACTCGTCATACCACTAGAGTTTATGGGAGGGGATGTCTCCCTCCACCTCTCCACTTTCTTTTTCAACGGCTCGGGCAATCAAAGGGGCAAGTGATCAGGCAAAGCATCCACATCGCCGCGTGATAGCAAACTTGAAATAGTGGAAGATGTACGTCAATCTTGATGTACGTCAAGTTTGACGTACGCGCAAGTCAGCGTGTATCGACTGTAAGGTAGGAGGGCGCGTCATGAAAGCCAATCCCGGTGGGCCCGCGGATCCCGGGAATGTGGTTGGAAGAGACCACTTCATAAAGCGGCTCTGGGAGACCAGGGACCAACTGAGTGTTGTCCTTGTTGCCGAACGGCGCATCAGACAAGCGGGGGCATTCCTCAGATGCCGTCCGGTTGCTCGTGAGATGACCGGCCTCTCGGCCGGTCAATACGGGCGGCCTTTTTCAGCATAGGATGACATTTCTGGTCTGGCAGCAATCCGTGTATTCGACATTACTGAAGCACGCAATCTGGCATGTCGGCGCCTGGGTGGGGCAGCAGTCCGTGTATTCGATATTGCTGAAGCACGCAATCTCGCCGGTCGCGGCGCCGCCGGTGTTCTTCTGATCGGTGATGAAGCTTTGTACTTTCAGTTCTTTAAGCGGGAGCTTTTTCTTCATTGCTGATTCTCCAGTGATGATGAATTTTAAGGCAGATGGAACATCTCCGTATTATACGGTTGCCTCATTACTTTTTCAACACACCCCGTTCGCATCTTCGCATCGGAAATGAGATGGGTGTCTCGGCCGGGCCATGCTGTTCGGCCCATCGGTCTTCATGCCGACAACGCGGAAAGATGTTGATTTTCCGTCAATACATCTCATTTGGGTGTTTTTGGCGGTGCAGGCCAAAAATGTGTAACTTTTTTACATTAGGAGCCCCTTTTCGGCCGGTCCGGCGGTCCACTGCCCGGGAATGGAACCACCTTGCGACCGCGAAGGCGGCATCATTCCCGGGAGTGATGCCAGTTTCAACTCCTCGGGGTGGTTCCGTGCTCGGGATTAGTACCCCTCGGTATGGCCGAACCGGCTGTTTTGCCCGGAAAAAGACCCAACCAAGCGTCCCTTTCGGTTGTATTTCTCGGAATCGTACCGAAGCGGCGAGAGCCGACCGCCTTCAAACTTGGGTCGAAGTTGTCAAATCCGGCGCCGTGATGATCCATTTTCGGGATTGGAGGTGGGTTTGAAGCATCGAATGGTTATCATTCCGGGAAAAGAACCCCTCTTTTCGGCGCGTTCGGACCTGTTCCCGGGAAGGGCCTTGTGTTTTTTCAAACAACAACTCCGGCGCTCGGGAACGGAGCCGTCTTCGGCGAACCGATCGCTTGTCTTCCCCGGAACGGTTGTCTCTATTCCCCGGCGTAAGGCCCCGGCGCGAAGGTCACGGCGGGCCTTATTTCCCCAGGTTCTTTTCCAGGTGGTGGCCGATGTACATCTTCAGCATGGTCTTGGCGTCGATCAGTTGCAGGTGCAACTCGATGCGGCGTTCCTCGTCGCCTTCACGCGTCACCCGGGCCACGGCCTCTTCCAGGCGGTGGACCACTTCCCGAAGGCGTCGGTGGCGGCCCGCGGGGATGCCGTGACGCTCCTCCATCAGCCAGACCAGCCAGTGCTCCAGGTCCTCGATATCCTCCGGCGGCTCCGTGGTTTCCAGGACCCGGTCGTCTCTGCCCTCGCGCAGGAACTTCTCATAGGCCTTTTCGGTCAGGCGAAACGGCTGCCATTGAAAACCCCGGGCTCGGCCCTCGCCCAGGAATCGGTTCAACAGCTTTCGCGGCGGCAGCGCCAGGGTGAAATAGGGGAGACGCAGCAGCAACGCTTTTACGGTCATGGTTTCACGGCGTTCCGTCTGAAATTCCGTTTTGTAAGCACAGTCCAACGTGTCGTCCAGGGACATCCGCGCCGGCCTGGACAAAAAGCCCGGAGCCACTTACAACCTCCGTGTAATGGTCGCAGCTTGCGACAATTCAAGTTTAGCGCTTATAAAATTACGGGTCAAGACAATTGCCTTTTTCGAGAAAAAGTGCCGGATTCTGGATTGGCTCAGCACCACAAAAACTATACCGCATTCCGTCTGTAATCCCATCCGGGTGCACGATTTCCGATCTGCTTGTTTTGCCGGCGGTTGCTTCCATGTATAATGGGCAGACTTTTTTGAGCGCGGGGTTCAATCATGCTCGACAAACACTACGAACACAAAGCAATTGAAGAACGATGGTATAAAGCCTGGGAAGAGAATAAGTTATTTGCTTCCAAGAAGGATGACGACGGCGAGAAGTACACGATCGTCATTCCGCCGCCCAACGTTACCGGCATTCTGCACATCGGCCATGTCCTCAACAACACCATTCAGGACATCCTCATCCGCTGGAAGCGCATGCAGGGCTACAATACCTGCTGGGTGCCGGGCACGGATCACGCCGGTATCTCGACCCAGAACAAGGTGGAAGAAGGGCTGCGCGACCAGGGCGTGGAGCCCGAGGATCTTTCCCGTGAAGAACTGGTGGACAAGATCTGGGAATGGAAGCACCGGTACGGCGGCATCATCATCGAACAGTTGCGCAAACTGGGATGCAGCTGTGATTGGGACCGCGAGTACTTTACCATGGACGAAGGCCTTTCCCGCGCCGTCCGCACCTTCTTCAAGCGCCTCTACGACAAGGGCTGGGTCTACCGCGACAACTACATCGTGAACTGGTGCCCCAAGCTGCAAACCGCGCTTTCCGACGACGAGGTCGATCGCGAGGATCGCGACAGCTTCCTGTGGCACTTCCGCTATCCCATCAAGGACTCCGACGAGTACCTGGTGGTCGCCACCACGCGCCCCGAGACCATGTTCGGCGACACCGGTGTGGCCGTCCATCCCGAGGACGAGCGCTTCGCCCACCTGGTCGGCAAGAAAGTCATCCTGCCTCTCGTCGGTCGCGAGATCCCTATCTTCCCGGACGAACACGTGGACCCCGAGTTCGGCACCGGCTGTGTGAAGGTTACTCCCGCGCACGATCCCAACGACTTCGAAATGGGCAAGACCCACGGCCTGGAATTCATCACGGTCATGGACAAGACCGCCCATATGAACAACAACGTACCCGAGGAGTTTCGCGGCATGTACCGCAACAAGGCGCGCAAGGCCGTGGTCAAGCGCTTCGAAGAGTTGGGCCTGTTGGAAAAGATCGAACCGCACAAGCTCTCGGTGGGTGTGTGTTACCGCACCAAGGACATCGTTGAGCCCTATCTCAGCGAGCAGTGGTTCCTGAAGATGGACGATATGGCGAAACGGGCCATGGAAGCGGTGGCCGACGGCCGTATCGAACTGCACCCGCCGCGTTGGGTCAATACCTATAATCACTGGCTGACCAATATTCGTGACTGGTGCATCTCGCGCCAGCTGGTTTGGGGTCACCGCATCCCGGTCTGGTACTGCGACGACTGCGGTCACCAGACCTGCGAGTTGGAGGACCCGACCGCCTGCGCCCAATGCGGCTCGACCAACATCGAGCAGGACCCCGACGTGTTGGACACCTGGGCCAGTTCCTGGCTGTTGCCCTTCAGCGTCTTCGGCTGGCCGGACAAAACGCCGGACCTGGATGCTTACTACCCCACGCAAACCCTGGTCACCGCCGCCGATATCATCTTCTTCTGGGTGGCGCGCATGATCATGTCGGGCCTGGAATTCATGGACGAGGTGCCCTTCCAAAAGGTGTACTTCAACGGCATCGTGCGCGACGAACTGGGCCACAAGATGTCCAAGACCCTGGGCAACTCGCCCGACCCGCTGGATCTGATCGAGGAATACGGGGCCGACGCCCTGCGCTTTACCATTGTCTACAATACGCCCTACGGCCAGGATGCCCGGTTCGGTTCGGAGAGCTGTAAATTGGGCAAAGGCTTCGCAACCAAGATCTGGAATGCCACACGCTTCATCCAAATGAAGTTCGAGGGCGTGACGCCCGATCCCAACTGGCGCGACAAACCCCAGGACGTCACCGGTCGCTGGATTCTCAGCCGCCTGGCCTCTACCGTGAAGGCGGTCGAGGAAGACATGGAAGAATTCCGTGTGGCCGCCGCGTCGAGCCGCATCTACAACTTCTTCTGGGGCGAGTACTGCGACTGGTACGTGGAGTTCCTGAAGCCCGTTCTGGAAGAAGCGGACGATGCCGAGAAGGCCGCCATCCTGGGCCGCACCCTGTACGTGGAGGAAACCTGCCTGCGCCTGTTGCACCCCTTCATGCCGTATGTCACCGAGGAGCTTTGGCAGCAGTTGGAAGAGCGGCCCGAGCACTCCTTCCTGATGACGCAGTCCTGGCCCGAGGCCGATGAGTCCGCGATCGACACCGAGGTGGACGAAGCCATGGAGCGCTTGCAGGCAGTCATCACCGGCGTCCGCGCCGCGCGCAAATCCTACGGTCTGCCCGGCACGGCCCATTTCAAGCTTCACTTCCACGCGCCGGAGGCCACCCGCACTCGCATCGAGGAGTTGAAGCCCATGATGCTGCGCCTGGCCGGCCTGGAAGGATTCGACTTCCTGGACGACGACACCGCGCCCTCGGGTTGCACCGCGCTCGCCGTCAAGGGCATGAGCGCCTACCTGGATTTACGCGGACATTTGGATATTGAGGCAGAGCTTGCTAAAATGGACAAGAAGCTTGCCAAGATCCAAAAGCAGGCGAAAGGCCTGGAAGGGCGCCTGAACAATCCCAAGTTCACCGATAAAGCACCCGAAGCCGTTGTTGCCAAGGTTCGCGGCGAGTACGAGGAACTGAAACAGCAAATGGAAACACTGGAACAGACCCGCAAGGATCTGGAAGTACTAGGCCGGGAGTAAATGGCAAAAAAAGACTGGATGCGCATGGTCAAAAGCGGCGAATGCCTGACCGTGGAATTCAAACGCCAGGTGCCGAAATTGGAGCGCCTGGCGCGTACGTTCTCCGCGTTTTCCAATTCCAGCGGCGGCACCGTGTTCTTCGGCGTGAACGACGATTGCGAGGTGGTCGGTCTGGAAAGCGTCAACGGCACCCGTGAACTGGTGGAACAGGTCAGCCAGTTCCATTGCAATCCCGCGATCCGTCTCAAGATGACCGTCTGGCCCGTGCTGGGTATGGAAGTGTTGGTGGTCGAAGTGCCCGAGGCGCACGAGAAACCGGTCTACGCGGTGGCGCCCAACAATCCCAAGGACACCTGGCCCTTCTTCCGCTCGGGTAAGGAAAACCTGCCGCTGGACAAAAAGAGCATCAAGAGCATGCGCCGCACCGAGAATTCCGAGGTAGACGAGGCCGAAATCGCCCGCCTGGACCGGCACGCCATCCACATGCTCAACGCGCTCAACAAGCGACCTCGCCAGACCCTGAACATGTTGGCCAAATCGGCCAACATCTCGCCGCACCGGGCGAAGAAGATTATTGTCCAATTGGAACGCAACGGCTGGATCCACGGTTTCTTCAACGAGAAACGCCGCGAGTTCTCTTTGGTCATTCCCTGGAAGAACAGATGAAACAGTTTGTCGATTCGCCTCGCAAGATTGCCGTGATCGCGGCAGCCCTGTTGTTGATTTGGATGACCTGGTATGCCCTGCAACCGGAGCCCGGGTCGCCGGAAGCCGTTTGTAAGAAAGCCGTGGAAGAACTGGTTGCCGCCGCGGAGGCGCGCAATATCAAGCCTTTCCGCAAGTGGCTCAGCGAAGAGGTACAAGACGAGAGCAATCGCGACAAGCAACAGATTTTGCGGGTCTTGAAGGGCATCTTCCTGCGCTATCCCAATATATCGTTGAACATTCTCTCCTTGAAGGTTTCCCAAGACACCAACCCGGATCTGGTGCACGCCGATCTGGACTTGTTTATGAGCGATACCGCGCTTCCCCAGGATCGCGGCAAGTTCAACCTGACCTTCCGACGCGAGGGCGGCACGTGGCGCATCTGGCAACTGGAATGGCAGGAGGGCGCGAACTACGGTTTGTAGGGCGGAAATTTATTCCTGACTCGACTATTTTGAATCGACCAGTTGGAGGCGGCATATGACCGGTGGAATTGACGGACCTGTAGTCATGATTGTTTTGGACGGCGTCGGCGAGGTGAGCAGCACGGCCGGCAACGCGATCAAACTGGCGCCTACGCCCGTTTGGGACGCCCTGCGCGGGAACAGCCGCTTTACCACGTTGCGGGCGCACGGCACGGCCGTGGGTTTGCCCAGCGATAAGGACATGGGCAACTCGGAAGTAGGTCACAACGCCCTGGGCGCGGGCCAGATCTATGAGCAGGGCGCCAAACTGGTGAACGATGCGATTGCCTCCGGCACATTATACGAGGGCGACGCCTGGAAGACCGCCTTGGAGCGCGTGCGGGTCCGCGATACCACCCTGCATTTCATGGGCCTGCTCTCCGACGGCAATGTGCACAGCCATATCGACCACCTGAAGGCCATGCTCAGCCGGGTCGCCGCCGAAGGCGTCAAGCGGGCGCGCTGCCATGTGCTGCTGGACGGGCGCGATGTGGGCGGTGTAACCGCGCATGTCTACATCCAACAGTTGGAAGCTCACCTGAAGCAGCTTAACGAGAACGGCTGCGACTATCGCATTGCCAGCGGCGGCGGGCGCATGAAGGTCACCATGGATCGCTACGAGGCCGATTGGGCCATGGTGGAGCGCGGTTGGCATCTGCACGTGCTTGGACAGGGACAGGCTTTTCCCAGCGCCATGCGCGCCGTGGAAACCTATCGGGAGCAACAGCCCGGCATTATCGACCAGGATCTTCCCGGCTTCGTGATCACTCAAGAAGGTCAACCCGTGGGTCCGGTGGAAGACGGCGACAGCGTGCTCTTCTTCAACTTCCGCGGCGACCGCGCCATGGAGATTTCGCGGGCGTTCGACGAGGGGGACGACTTCACCGGTTTCGAGCGCGTGCGGCGGCCCGAGGTCTTCTACGCGGGCATGATGGAATACGACGGCGATACCCACTGCCCCAAGAACTACCTGGTCGGCCCGCCCAACATCACCAACACGCTCACCGACTACCTGGCCGTGGAGGGCATCACCCAGTTCGCGGTCTCCGAAACCCAGAAGTACGGCCATATCACCTACTTCTGGAACGGCAACCGCTCGGGCAAGGTGGATGCAAACACCGAAACCTATATGGAAATCCCCTCCGACAACTGCCCCTTCGACCAACGCCCCTGGATGAAGGCCGCCGAGATCACCGACGCCCTGATCGCGGCCCTGGCGAGCGGCAAGTACCGTTTCCTGCGCGCCAATTACGCCAACGGCGACATGGTGGGCCACACCGGTAACCTGCAAGCGGCGATTGCGGCCATGACCTGCCTGGACATTCAACTCGGGCGGCTGATCGCCGCCGTGCACCGCGCGGACGGCGTCTGCATGCTCACCGCGGATCACGGCAACTGCGACGAGATGTACGAGATGGACAAAAATGGCAATCCAGTGGTGGATAAAGACGGCAGCTTCCGCGTCAAAACATCACATACGCTTTCACCGGTGCCGTTTGTGCTATACGATCCAAAGCAGAAGGTGCCCGGTAAGTTGGCGGAAGGCGCCGATCTGGGAATCGGCAACGTGGCGGCAACCTTGTCGGGCATTCTGGGACTGGAGGCGCCCAAGATTTGGAATCCCTCGCTACTATTACCCATTTAACTATAAGGTAGGCCGCGCCGAAGCCGGCAGAGCCGAAACCGGCAGAACCGGAGCCGGCCTGAGCCTGTTTGGTCAAATGTAGGCTTCAGTTCTCGCCGATTCGGGGGAAGCGCGGGGCGCGCTTTTCCATAAAGGCCGACACGCCCTCTTTGAAATCCTCCTCGGCGAAGCTGGACATCATCAGGGCCTCGCTTTCGTCATAGGCGGCGCCCAGGGGCTGCTCCAGGTAGTGGTAGACCTGGCGCTTGATCTTGGCCATGGAACCGGGCGCACAGGTTGCGGCCAACTGCGAAATGTATTCCCGGCAGTGGGTCAACAGGTCGCCCTCGCGGATCACGCGATTCACCAGACCCATGCGCTCGGCTTCATCGGCGCCGATTTTTCGGCTGGACAGCAGGATGTCCATGGCATTGGCCAGGCCCACCAGGCGCGGCAACATCCAGGCGGCGCCGTGCTCGGCGATCAGACCGCGTTGCGCAAAGGCCGAGATAAAGACCGCGTGCTCGGAAGCAAAGCGCAGGTCGCAATAGAGGGAAATGGGCAGGGCCATGCCCACGCAGGGCCCGTTGACGGCAGCGATGACGGGCTTGCGCACCGAGGCAAGCATGCTGTAGGTCTTGCGGAAGGAATCGCTCATGGCGCCGTCACCCGGGTGGGCGAGGGGCGGCAGGTCGTCGGTTTCGGGTCCTTTACCCCGGGTCAGGCCGTCCAGCAGACTCATGTCGGCCCCCGAACAGAAGGCGCGACCGGCGCCGGTAATGATAATGCCCACCACCTTGGGATCGGCCTCGGCCTCTGCCAACGCGGCGCGAACCTCGCGATCCATGAGCATGGTCCAGGCATTCAGCTTATCGGGCCGATTAAGGGTAATCACGGCAGCCGGTTGAGCGGCCTCGTATGAGATGTGTCGGTACATGGGCGAACCTCCCCGCTATTCTTGAATCGCATTATAGCGATCCTGGAAAAGCGCGCCATGAGAAACAGAAAAGAAAACCGGGCCGGTCGCGCGTAAACAAGCAAAGGCGTCTACAGCTTTTCCGCATCGGATAGAGAGGCTGCAACTGTTTGTTTTTTGCATTCCCGGCTATTTCTCGACACAGAACACCCGCTTTCGGCTAGAATCTTTTGGATCATAATAATGTTTTTGCCCTCTTTCGGCGATATATCAAATGGAGGGCGATCGCCGCCAGGCGGGTCACCGAAGTTTCGGAGCGCCTATGTTTCCCATCACCCCAATCCACCACCACAGCCTTATCAGGGGTGTCCTTCTAGTTGCGACTTGCCTGCCGGCTTTCGTTGGGGTCACCGCTCAAGATAAGGACTTGCGCTTCAGTCGTTTAAGCGTGGATGAGGGTTTATCTCAAGGTATCGTCTATCGGGTGCTTCAAGACCATAAGGGCTTCATCTGGTTTTGTACCCAGGACGGATTGAACCGCTATGACGGTTACAGCTTCCGGGTCTACCGCAATATTCCCGAAGATCCGGAATCCCTCTCTGAAAGCTATGTCTACACCATCTTCGAGGACAGCAAAAAGCGGCTCTGGGTGGGTACCTCCGGCGGCGGTCTCAACCTGTTCAACCGCAAGCGCGAGAGTTTCCAGGTTTTCCGCAATGAATTCGGCAACGAAAAGAGCCTGAGTCACGACAAGGTGACCCATATCTACGAGGACCCCAACGGTATCCTCTGGATTTCTACCCATGGCGGCGGTCTCAACCGCTTCGATCCGGAAAAACCTCAGGCCGGGTTCATCCACTTCATGCACGAGCCCGATAACCCGGAGAGCCTCGGCGATGACAAGATCTGGGCCATGTACGCCGATCCCGAAACCATGGGACGGGCCATCTGGCTGGGTACGGAAGAGGGCGGTCTCAACCGCTTCGATCCGGTCACCGGCACCTTTCAGCACTATGTCCACGATCCCCGCGATCCGAACAGTCTCAGCGATAACGAAATTTGGAGTATTTCCGGTGACGGCAAGGGCCGCCTGTGGATCGGCACCTGGGGCGCCGGCATCAACCGCCTGGACCCGGACGGCCTGAGCGCGGATTTCTCCAAGGCTCGTTTTGTCCGCTACCGGCACGACCCCGATAAGCCCGGCAGCCTGGCTTCCGACCTGGTCTTTTCCTCCTACCAGGATAAAGCCGGCACCATGTGGTTCGGCCTGGGCAAGGGCGGCATGGCGCGGCTGGACCCGGAGGATGTCGAGGCCGGCAGATTCCAACACTATACCAACAGTCCTTCCAATTCCTACAGTCTGAGCGCTGACTCCATCTCTTCCGTTTACGAGGATCGTGCGGGCGTGCTTTGGGTGGGTACCTACGGCGAGGGGGTCAACCGGGTTGACCTTGAACGGCAGCGCTCGGGGACGGTCAGCAACAAGGTCTTCAGTCATTACCATCATGACCCGGAAAGAGACGACAGCCTCAGCTCGCGTCCCATTCTGGGATTTGCCCAGGACCGTTCCGGGCGAGTGTGGGTGGCTACCCAGGGCAACGGTATCGACAGCTTCATGCCGGACGAGGCCGAGCCCGTCAATACCCGATTCATTAATTTGGGTTACAAGCCCTTTGACGACGTTTCCCTGGCCGGAAACAAGGTCTGCACCCTGTTGGTGGACAAGGACAACGTCCTTTGGGTGGGCATGACCAACACCGGTTTGGATCGCTTGTCGTTGGACGGCGATACCTGGATGGATCAGCCGCGCTTCAAGCATTATCGTTACGAACCCGGTAACCCGCGAAGTCTTAGCGACGACACCGTGGGCGTCATCTACCAGGATCAGGGCGGCGACCTGTGGATCGGCACCAACAACGGTCTCAACCTGATGGACCGCGAGCAAACCGGTAACTTCACCCGCTTCATGCCGGGGGGCGAATCCAGCCTTGCCGAGGGCGACGTGGTTACGTCCTTCCGCGAGGACCCGCGCAGAATCGGCCGCGAATATTGGGTAGGGACCTGGAACGGCCTTTGCCGTTTCAATCGCAATAGCGACAGCGTCATTCGTTTTAAACCCCGCCTTCGCGATACCGGTTCCATCAGCGACAAAGTCATTTACAGTATGGACTTCGACCGCAACCGCAACCTGTGGATCGGCACCGGGGGCGGCATCAACCTATTGCGCGCCAATCAATCCCTGCTGCAAAACCCGAAGTTCGAATCCTTTACTACCAAGGACGGCCTGGTCAACGATGTGGTCTACGGCGTGCTGACCGATGACAACGGCAATGTTTGGATGAGCACCAGCGCCGGCCTTTCCCGCTTCGACCCCACCCAGAAGACCTTCACCAATTTCGATGTGCACGACGGCCTGCAAGGCGATGTGTTCAGCCGGGGCGCTTCGTTCAGGGACCGTGAAGGGAGGATGTATTTCGGCGGCGATAACGGCTTCAACCGGTTTCTTCCCACCGATATCAAAGACAATCCGGTGCCTCCCTACCTGGTCATTACCGAGTTCTCCCTGTTCAACGAACGCCAGGAGCACCAGCGCTTCCAGGAAGATTCACCGCTGCCGCATGCTATCGAGGAAACCGACACTATCGTGCTGCCCTACCACCAGAACATGTTCACCCTGCGCTTCGCCGGCCTGCACTTTGCGGCGCCGCAACTGAACGGTTACCGGTTCAAACTGGAAGGCATCGACAAGGACTGGATCGACAGCGACCCGGACGACCGCCGGGCCATGTACGCCAACCTGGACCCCGAGGAATACGTCTTCCGCGTCAAGTCCAGCAACAAAGACGGCGTCTGGAATGAAGAGGGCATCGCCCTGAAGATCATCATCGCCAGACCGCCGTGGCAAACCTGGTGGGCCTATACCCTGTATTTCATTGTGGCCGGTGCGGCCGTTTTGGCTTACCTGCGCACGCATCGTCGCAAATTGAAGAACGAACGCGCCATCAACGAACGCCTGCGTCAGGTAGACCGCCTGAAAGACGACTTCCTGGCCAATACCTCCCACGAGTTGCGCACGCCGTTGAACGGGATCATCGGCCTGACCGAATCCCTGATCGACGGCAGCGTGGGACCGGTGGACGATCGCGTTCGCAACACCTTGGAGATGGTGGTGGGCAGCGGCAGACGTCTGGCCAGCCTGGTCGACGACATCCTGGATTTCTCCAAGCTGAAGAACCGTAGTCTGGACCTGCAAAAGAAATCGGTAGACCTGCACGCCCTCACCGAGGTGGTCTTCTCCCT
Organism: Acidobacteriota bacterium; assembly: GCA_030066195.1. Classification (GTDB taxonomy): domain Bacteria; phylum Acidobacteriota; class Holophagae; order Acanthopleuribacterales; family Acanthopleuribacteraceae; genus JASJCB01. The sequence continues at coordinate 11,859 of JASJCB010000018.1, read as the reverse complement.
GTTGCGGCCGCTGATCGGCAGCAAGGACCTGAAACTGATCGATTCGGTGCGGCGCAACCTGCCGCCGGTGCTGGCCGACGAGAACCGCCTGATACAGGTCATGCACAACCTGGTGGGGAACGCCATCAAGTTCACCGAACGCGGACGGGTGGAGGTGACCGCCATTGCGCGGGACGACATGGTCGAGGTCTGCGTCAGCGATACCGGCGTCGGCATTCCCGAGGAGAAGTTCGACGATATCTTCCAAAGTTTCGAGCAGGCGGACGGCTCTACCTCGCGAGCGCACGGCGGCACCGGTCTGGGCCTGACGGTCTCCAAGCAATTGATCGAATTGCACGGCGGTCACATCGGCGTGCGTTCCCGCATCGGCCGGGGCAGTACTTTCTACTTCACCCTGCCGGTCTACCGGGCCGAGATCATGGAGAGTGACACAGGCGAAGTGGAAACCCTGCCCTTACTGGAAGTCCGCCCGCTGCCTCTGGAACCTACGCCTACCGATAACCCGCGCGGCGCAAACAGCAATGAGAGCGGCCAGGCTTATTTCCGTATCCTGGTGGTGGACGACGACCCGATCAACCGGCACGTGCTGGTGAACCATTTGTCCTTGAACCACTACCTGCTCACCGAGGCGGGCAGCGGTCCGGAGGCCCTGGAAATCATGGAAAACGAGGGTCCTTTCGACCTGGCCATTCTGGACGTGATGATGCCGCGCATGACCGGCTACGAGGTCTGCCAGGAGATTCGCCGCAAATGGTCGGTGCACGAACTTCCGGTAATCTTCCTCACCGCCAAGAACCAGGTGGAAGACCTGCTGACGGCCTTCGACGCGGGCGGCAACGATTTCCTGACCAAACCGGTCAACAAACTGGAGTTGCTTTCCAGGGTGCGCACGCACCTGCGCCTGCTGGACATCACCCGAACCCTGGAACGCAAGGTGCAGGAACGCACGGAGGAAGTCGAAGAAAAACACGTGGACCTGATCGAAGCGCAGAAAGAGTTGGTTGCGGCGGCGCATAGCGCGGGCATGGCCGAAATTGCCAACGCGGTGCTGCACAACGTGGGCAACACGCTCAACAGCGTCCAGACCTCGGCCCAGATGATCGGGGAACTGCTCGACGACGGCCGCACCATGATCTTGTTCGAGAAGGTCATTTCCCTGATGGAAAGCGAGGCCAAATTCCAAGTGGTCATGAACGACCCCGCGCGGAGAAAGGAATTGAGCGCGGCCCTACACCTCATTTTCACCAAGGTCTCGGAACGCAAGGAAAACCTCCAGGAAGAAATCGATCGGTTGCAGGACCACGTCAAGGCCATCATGGGTGTGCTGAACGAACAACGCGAATACTCGCGCAGCGGTAAAGCGGTGCTTGAAGAAGTGGACTTGAACGAACTGATCAATGAAACGCTGAACATGAAGATCTACCTGTTCGAAGACAAACGAGTCACCATTGTTCGCGACTTGGAGGACCTACCGCCGGTCAGGGTGGAAAAGACAAAATTCAAGCGCGTTCTCTTCTACCTGCTGGACAATGCCCGCGAGGCCATCGAGGAACACTGCGAGCCCGGGGGCGGCCGAATCCGGTTACACACTACCGGTAATGAGCATTCGGTTCGGGTAGAGATCTTGGACAACGGCATCGGCATCCCGGGTCCCAACCTGGGCAGAGTGTTCACACAGGGTTTCTCCACCAAACAAAGTTTCCGCGGGTTCGGCCTGCACTACTGCGCGGGCGCCATGATGGAAATGAGCGGTTCCATCGAGGTCAACAGCGGCGGCCACGGCAAAGGCGTAGCGGTGGCCCTGACCCTACCCCGACTCGAACCCACCAAGTCGGAAATTCCCAAGATTGCCACCTTCAACGCTTGAAGGCTCCCGGCGCCTCTTCCTGCTTGAGCCGGCCGAATCCTGAAGGATAGCGGTTCCTTAAGAAACTATGACGACCGTTCCTGGAACGACTCGATCATTCCCCATGCTGCTTTTCATAGTCGGCGATGATGCGGGCCATCTCTTCCCGGCTCAGCCATTGCGTGTTGTTCTCGCTGGTATAGGTGAATTCCTCGTTCAGGAAGCGGCCCATGTAGGGACGTTGCACCTCGGTGTTGTACCATTCCGGCAGGATGATATAGCTGTCGCCGTACTCCACCGTGTGACCCGCCTCCTCGCGCATGACCAGGGTCTCGTGAAGTTTCTCGCCCTGGCGCGCGCCGATTTCGGCGATCTCGGCGCCCGGGTCTACCGCGTAGGCCAGGTCCAGAATGCGCATGGAGGGTAACTTGGGAACGAAGATCTCGCCGCCCACCATCAACTCCATGGAGCGCACCACAAACCGGACCGCCGCATCCAACGTGATCCAAAAGCGCGTCATGCGCAGGTCCGTAATCGTCAGGCGGTGCGTGCGGCGTTGATCCAGGAACAACGGCAAGACACTGCCGCGACTGCCCACCACATTGCCGTAGCGTACGCAGCCCAGCTTGATCTTGCGCCTCCCCGAATAGCTGTTGCCGTGAATGAATACCTTCTCCGCGCATAACTTGGTCGCGCCGTACAGGTTGACCGGGCTGACCGCCTTGTCGGTGGAAATGGTTATCACTCGTTCCGCGCCGGCGTCGATGGCCGAATCGACCACGCTCATGGCCCCCATGATATTGGTCTGAATGGCCTCGAACGGGTTGTACTCGCACATGGGAACCTGTTTCAGCGCCGCGGCGTTGAAGATGATGTCCACGCCCTCGCAGGCCCGGCGCACGCGCTCGCGGTCACGCACATCCCCCAGTAGGAAGCGCAACCGGCTGTCGCTCAATTCGCGTTGCAATTCGAACTGCTTGAATTCATCGCGGGAAAAGATTCGAATGGTCTTCACGTTGTGGTGATCCAAAAGATAACGCGTCATGGCTCTGCCGAAAGAGCCCGTACCGCCCGTAATCAAGACCACCTTGCCGTCCAGATAGGTTCCGTTCATGGGGGTTCACCTCTCGTCTTCACCGTTCTTTTCCCTAATATAACGCGCCCCCGCACGCTCCTTGATCTTTCTTTCGGCATTCACGCAAAAAAGGAAACCCCTGAGCTGATGTGATTTCCGTTTAATCAATTTTGAAAAATCTACGATAGTTGTATTGAGGCGGGGCATCACCGCCGGGTATGCTAACTCGGGATAACCGGAAAAGTATCGGTTTCGGCCGGTTCGGAGCCGTGAATAAGCCGATACAACGCCGGTTACCTTTGGTATACTTGGTTGCCCATCCTTGAATTGTATGGACCACCAGCCGGAGCCAGCATGTCTGACGAAAAGCTTCAATCAGTCCGAAACCTCCTCGAAGAGTTCGGCGACCTCAGTCTCTCCGATTTTCGCGATGCCTTCCAAGGTCTGGTCGGCGATAAGAATCCGACAGTAGACCGTTACCTGCTTGAAGAGATGAAGAATTTCAGGGGTAACCGCAGTATGCGCGCGGTCATAGCCCACGCCCTGGCCGAGCGCGAGGACGAAGCCTATATCGAGGACTTCGCCCTGATCATCGAAAAAGAAACCGATGTCAGCCTGTGTAAGGAATGTATTCTGGGCCTGGCAAAAATCGGCACCCCTGCCGCCATCCAGAAGTTGGATTTTCTCGCCAAATCCAAGCCCAACGCCACCATTTCCTCACTGTTGCGTAAGGAATTGGACAAGATCCGCCACGAGGAAAAAGAACCCGTGGCCTATTACCTGGATCACCTGGCCAGGGGTAATGCCAACGCCCGCAACTGCATTCACGCGTCCAAGGTATTGTTGAAGATCGGCGACGTCAAGGTAGTCGACACCATCCTGGAAGCCTTTCCCGGGTACGACGAACTGGCGCGGAGCGAGGGCGCCAAGGTCATCTCTCAATTGGGCGAGACCCGGCACCTGGTCAATGTGCTGGATCTTTTAGACCAATATAAGATGGTCTACGAAGATAACCTCTTGTTCACCGAAAACCTGGAGATCCTGGAGCAAACCCCCAAGGAAGAGCGTATCGCGCTGTTGTTGTCTAACCTGAAGAAACGCCTTCCCAATGATTTTCAGCCGGATTACGACAGCTTCAAGTCGGCCCTGGAAGCCCAGGACCTGGACGAATGTAACCGTATCATCGAACAATGGATCGAGTTGAAGCCGCCGCTGGGCACGCGCTACTATGCCGAAAGCATGGTCATGATCGTGGACAACAAGGTGGCTCACGCCGGCAAGCACCACGAGGAAGCGGCCCGGGGTTGCCGCATTCGCCACTCCCGACTGCGCCACCTGGTGGCGCAACTGGCCTACGGCGTGGGCAAGATCACCGGGCAGCGCGAGGAAGACGACGCCTTAAGAGCGCGCTCGGTGGATCGCCTGACCGGCCTGGTCAACCACAAGGACAACGATATCAGCAAGCAGGCTCTCTACGGCACCTCGTTTATGGTGCGGCCGGAGGACGAGATCCTGTTGGACGCCACGCTTTCCTCACCCAATCTGGAAGGCATGACGCGCCTGTTGCGCACCCTGGAGCGAAACCAGAACGCCTTCACCGATTTCTTTCTGCGTGTGGCCATGGAACACGAAATCCTGGATATTCAGGAAATGGCCATGCAGGCGTTGGGTAAGACGCAGGAAGTCTACGACAAGGTCCGCAAAATGCTGGAAAGCGACAAGCCGGACACCAAGCGCACCGCCATCCGCATCATCGGTGAAATCAAAGCCGATGTCTTCAGACAGGATTTGCTGGATCTTCTGACCGGCCAAAGCGATATCATCCGCATTCAAGCGATAAAATCACTGGGACACCTGGGCGACCCCACCGTGCTGGATTCCGTCAACGAGGTCATGTATGACGCCAAGTCGCCGGTGCTCATCGAGGCATGCCTGGAAGCCATTGCCACCATCGGCGGGGACGCGGGTATTCATCGCCTCCACCAGTTCATCGAACGCACGCGCAACAAAAAGAACGCCGTCACCGCCGTGCGCCTGCTGGTAGAATCCTACCGCCACTGGAACAACCCCCTGCCCGAGGAGTCGTGCCAACTGGCGCTGGACAATATCAAGCCCTGGTTCGAGGAACGCGACGACGCCATCCGCAAGGATGCCTATCACATTGCCGCCGCCATCATCTGCGATGACCTGAACATCTATAAGACCCTCAAAGCCTTGTTCAAGGACGCCAGCTCCAAACTACGCGGTCAGCAGAGTTGGGACAAGACCGAAATGAACCTGGTCAACGACAAGGTCAAGGTGGTCAACCGCAACTTCTTCTTCCTGCAAGACATGCTGGAGTTCAACAAGGAAATCAAGAGTCGCACGCGCAACCACGACCACGATGGTTCGTCCACCCGCGTCAATGTCTTCGAGAAGCTGTTGAAGATGCTGGACGAAAACGACCGTTTCGTTATCAGCCAGGAAAACGAGACTTTGCTGGGCGAAGTCGCCTTGAAGGGCCTGGAGTTGGCCGGCGATTCCTGGCGCGAGCAAGGTTTGTGCTTCAAGATCGCGGGCTACGCAACCGGCGATAAGCTGAAAGAGAACCTGTGCGGCCGCGTTAAAACCGTACCCAAGCAGGCCAAAAGCGAGTTGTTGGACGCCCTGACCAAACTGGGCATGGGCTTGAAGGAGATCAACGACCTGACCTCCATCCGCAAGATCCTGGTGCTGGAAGGCTCCGGCTTCTATCGCAAACGCGTTTGCAAATACCTTCGCGGCAAGGATTACGATGTCCGCGACAGCGACGACCCGGAAATGGGCCTGGCCATGATCCAAAGCAATAAACCCGATCTGGTCATCACCGAGATCATGTTCGGCGACGGCAACAGCGGCCTGGATCTGGTCGAAAAGATCGCGGGCCAATACGGCGACGCCATCCAGGTCATCTTCAGTACCAACGCCCGCGAGGTGTCCGTGATGGAGCGGGCCGTCAAACTGAGACCCATGAAAATTTTCCACAAACCCTACCCGCTCGATGACCTGGACGCGGTAATCAAGGGGTAGGAGTTACCTGTTATGGATCTAGCTACAATTATCGGCCTGGCGTTGGCCTCTATCCTGATCATCGCGGCGATCGTCATGGGCGGCGCCCCGGCTATCTTCGTCAACGTACCCTCGCTTTTGATGGTCGTAGGCGGCGGTTGTATCGGCGCGCCCATGATCGCCTATCCCATGGGTCACATCAAGAACCTGGTCAAGATCATGATGAACGCCATTGTGGTCAAGAGTTACGACAATAACGAAACCATCAAGTTCATCGTGGAGTTGGCGCAAAAGGCGCGAAAAGAAAGCTTGTTGGCCTTGGAAAACGTGGAAATCGAAAACGAGTTCCTCAAGAAAGGCATCACCCTGGCCGTGGACGGCACAGAACCCGCCACCATCCGCGCGGTACTGGCAGCCGAGATGACCTACATCAAGAAACGCCACGAGGACGGCATGGCCATCCTCAACTACATCACGGATATGGCCCCGGCCTACGGCATGATCGGCACCCTGGTCGGGCTGGTGAATATGTTGGCCAACCTTTCCGACCCCTCCGCCATCGGGCCCGCCATGGCCGTCGCTATCTTGACCACGCTCTACGGCGCGCTTGTGGCCAACGTGGTAACCGCACCTTTTTCCAAAAAGCTGGAATGGTACGACGGCCGCGAGACCATGCAAATGGAAATCATCATCGAGGGCATCACCTCCATCCTTGAAGGCGAACACCCCGCCATTGCCGAGCAGAAGTTGATGAGCTTCCTGCCCGCCTCCGAACGCAGCCAGGGAGGTTGATGTGAGCGATGACCAAAATGCGCCTCCTCCCGAGGAATGTAAATGTGAGAAAGGCGCACCCAAATGGGTGGTCACCTTCGGCGATATGATGAGCCTGCTGCTAACTTTTTTCGTGTTGCTGCTCAGTTTCTCGACGACCGATATCATCAAGTACAAAAAGATGGTGGGCAGCGTTAAGGAAGCTTTCGGCATGGCTGTCTCTTCCCCCTCGCATACGGTGCCTACCGGCAAGCAGGTCGTGCGTGAACAGATTCGCCTGCCGACCACCTTTGCCGCCGTGGTTGCCGTGCGCGCTAAATCCACCCGGGCCATGAAGAGCCATTCCGAAATGGAAATGGAATCGGGCGGCGACTGGGTACGCATCAAGGTCAGCGGCGACGCCATGTTCGACGAGGGCGACTGGCTTTTGCGCACGGAAGCCGAACCCATGCTGGACGATATTGCCGAGATCATCAAGGGTTTCGAGGGCGTTGTCACCATCGAGGGCCATACGGACGGGGCGCCGCCGAGACAGACCCGTCTGGAAGCGGGCAGCTACGTGGGCGATTACGAATTGGGCATGATGCGCGCCATCGCGGTTACCCAATACCTCCGGGACCGACATGCCATTGAGGAAACCAAACTGGCGCCCACCAGTTTCGGCAACAGCACGCCGCGAGAAACCAACGAGGTGGATGCCGGCCGACAGCGTAACCGTCGCGTGGAGTTCGAGTTTAAAGCCGCCGGCGGTGATATCGGCGATATCGACGGCCAGGTAATCCGCGCCCAATGATTTTTACATCGTCTAAAATATGGATAGTCGCTATTCCTCTAGAGGCGGCGAAAAAGTACTCATCTTTTGTTTGAAATGTGCCGAATCACGTTGGGAAAGGTCACTGGTTCCAATCTACAAAAGGAGTAAGATCATGGCTATGGATTGGGTTAAATTCGGCGAGGACGATCTCGAGAACAAGCTTGCAAAAATGAGTGAGAAGGATATCGACGGCCTCTCTTTCGGCGCTATCGAGTTGGACGCCAAGGGAAATATCAAAAGATACAACTCGGCCGAGGGAGAAATCACCGGTCGCGACCCCAAGTCGGTAATCGGCAAAAACTTCTTTGAAGACGTAGCTCCATGCACCAAGAGTCCCGAATTCTTCGGTAAGTTCCAGGATGGGGTTAAGTCCGGTAACCTGAATGTACTCTTCGAGTACCGTTTCGATTACCAGATGACGCCCACCAAGGTGAAGGTTCACATGAAGAAATCGCTGAGCGGCGATTCCTACTGGGTTTTCGTGAAGCGGGCTTAACTTTCTCCGCGTTATCATGGCAAATAAAATAAGACCGGCAGCGGTGATCCCTACCGGATCATCGCCGAACGTCTCCAACCCGAGTACAGCGTGAATCAAAATCCCTGGCTTTTAGATAGGGAGCAGGTCTCCCGGCTGTTGCACAGTCACATCCAGGCCCGATTGGGCGAACTGATGGAATTCTCCACCTTCCTCGATGAACGCGGCTACCCCATGCCGGCGACCGCGATCGGAAGGGACGGTTACCCGCTGGATTCTATCTCCATCATGTCCCTGCTCAGTCATCTCGTACGTGTCTTCCACCTTCAAGAACTGGGTACGGAAGACAACTTCCTGCGCCGGCGCACCTTGGGCGAATGGAGTGACCTGCTTCTGGAAGGCTGGGCCGCGCACCTGGACAAGATCACCTTCTTCACTTCCGGCAGCACGGGCACGGCCAAACCCATGACTCACCAGCGTGATGCGCTTTTACAGGAGACCCGGGTCCTGGCCGATATCTTCCAAGATACCGGGCGTATCGTCGCCATGGTGCCCGCACACCACATCTACGGTTTTCTGTTTACCCTGCTGCTGCCCAAGGTTCTGGGCGTGGAGGTGGTCGAGGGCAGGCTGATGAGCGCCGCCGATCTGAACAGGTGCTTGGAACCCTCCGACCTGGTGGTCTCTCATCCCTTTCAGTGGCGTTACCTCAGCGACATGCTGCCTTCGGTCAGGAGCGGTGTTTTCGGCGTCACCTCTACCGCGCCGTGCCCGCCGGAGACCTTTGTTGCCGTTAAAGCCCGTAATATCAGCCGCTTGGTGGAGGTCTACGGCTCTTCCGAAACGGGCGGGCTGGGTTGGCGGGAAGACCCCGATGCTCCGTTTACCCTGATGGAACACTGGACCGCGAACGGCGACGGCGAGGACCCGCCGCTCCAACGAACGCTGCCCGACGGCGAAACCCTCACCATGCCGTCCCCGGACCTGTTGGCTTGGCAGGACGACCGACACTTCCGCGTTCTCGGCCGGCGGGACGGGGCGGTGCAAGTCGCCGGTCACAACGTCTATCCGAACGCGATCGCTCTGATCATTGCCGAACATCCAGAGGTCAAGGCTTGTACGGTCCGCCTGATGCGGCCGGAGGAGGGCGACCGTCTGAAAGCCTTCGTCGTTCCGGTCGATCCCCATGATAGCCATGGACTTGGAGCCAGACTGCATCGATGGTGCACCGAACAATTACGGCCTCAGGAACGACCGGGCAGTTTGACTTTCGGACCCTCGCTTCCCGTCGGCGAAATGGGCAAACACGCGGATTGGAACATCACATGACGCAACCCACCCTGCAAATCGGCGGGGATACGCACCTGTCCTTGCCCCGGTTCTACAGCATCGTCAAGGGAGAAACCGGACTCGAGCTTGCGTCCGGTCTGGGCGATACCCTGGCTCCGGCCGCCGCCATGGTGGAAGACCGTTTGGCGAAACGCCAACTGATCTACGGCCTGACCACCGGGTTCGGCCCGCTGGGGGACAAATTCCTACCTACCGAGGCGCGCGAAAGGGTCCAGCGCAACTTGATCTATCATCTGGCAGCCGGGGTGGGTCCGCCGTTGGAGCCCTACCAGGCGCGCGCGGTTCTCCTGGCGCGTCTTCTCTGCCTCAGTAAGGGACGCAGTGCTGTAAGCCTCAGCACCCTGGCGTTGATGCAGCAATGGCTTGTCAGGGGCCTCGTCCCGCATATTCCGTCCCTGGGCACGGTCGGCGCCAGCGGTGATCTCACCCCGCTTGCCCATCTGGCCCTGGCTTTAATGGGAGAGGGCAAGGTCCGATATGAGGGAGCCTGGCGAGTTGCCGGACCCATCCTGGATCAACTGGGCATCGCCCGCCTGCGGCCCGGTGGTCGCGAAGGCCTTGCCCTGGTCAACGGCACCAGCGCCATGACCGCCCTGTCGGCCCTAAACGGCGTCCTGGCGCGGCGCGCCCTGATGCTGGCGCTGGACCTGGGTCTCTTCTACGCCGAGGTCCTGCAAGGCGACCGCGATGCCTACCATCCCGGACTGGCCGAGGTTCGACCCCACCCGGGCCAGATATTCGTGAGCGACTACCTGTACCGACGTAGCGAGACTTCTCGAAGATTGCGTCATGTCAGTACGCGGCCGCGCTTCGAAGCGCCGGAATCCGGCATATCCGGTGACCACGAACCCATGCAGGAACCCTACAGCACCCGCTGCCTGCCGCAGATCTACGGCGCCGTCATGGACGTGCTTGACTTCCACGATCGCACGGTGGAAACCGAACTGAACGGGGTCAGCGACAACCCTGTCTTCATGGCGGAAGAGGACATCATCCTGCACGGCGGCAACTTCTACGGGCAGCACATTTCATTCGCGTCGGACGCCCTGGCCAATGCCCTGGTCAAATGCGCCGCCCACCTGGAACGCAAGATCAACCGTCTATGCCACCCTAAACTGAATCGGCATTACCCGGCCTTTCTGCAAGCCGGCGACCTCGGCATCAACAGCGGTTTCATGGGCGCGCAGGTCACGGCGACGGCGCTGGTCGCGGAGATGCGCGGCATGAGTAACCCATTGAGCACGGCCACCATCGCCACCAATGCCGACAACCAGGACGTGGTAAGCATGGGCACCCTGGCCGCCTTGCGCTGCCACAAACTATTACCCCACCTCTACCGACTGCTCGCCATAGACGCCATGACCATTGCCCAAGCCTATGACCTATGCACGGCCGATGAGCAAAAAGCATTCACTCAACCGTCCCGAGAGCTGTGGCAAATCATCCGAACCCACACAAGCAAATTGGAAGAAGACAGACCTCTATCCCAAGAAATAGAATCCCTGGCCGAAACCTGGCTGCATGTGTAATGGTCAAGGTTTGCGGGAATGCCTCCGGTCTTTAAGTGATGACTTGTTCCTAGAACTGTAGCGTGAACAAACCCCACCTGGCTCAACCTTGGTAGGGCACCCACAGTCTGCCTGAATGATGACCTTGCTTATGAGCAAGGTGGGGCTTTGTTCGCGACGGAGGAACCAGAAGAAAACGCAACGGTTTGTACGGTGACCGAAGGGAAGCTCCCGGCCGGAAGGGTAGTTTAAACAAGGCGCACCAGAGATTCTTTTCGGGCTCAACTGGTTTGTAATAGTTTGCGAGTTTGCCTTCGGTCTTTAAGTGATGATTTGTTCCAGAGGGAATGTTTGTCCGGCGCGAACAGACCCGGACCGCGATGGTAGGCGAGCTTTTTCAGAACCTGGTTGTCTTTGGTTTCTTCTAGATGCAATCCATGCCGGGCCTGTTTAAACTACCTCATGACTTTCCCTGTTCTTGGTTCCGGGAAAAATGTTTTGTAAATGCGGTGCTCTGTACTTGTTTCTAGTTTGAAAAGTGGAAACATCGCCGGTCATGTACTCAATTTTGAAAATGAAATCATCCTAATCGCTTGTTATAGGATCGATGTCTGGTCAAAAACCAGCTTGATACACTTGCATGTATTTCTCTCCGGTTTCAAAAACGACCTTCGAGATAGTCATGATCTCGTTTCAGCTTTCAAAATTGAGTTGCCGGCCTGGAATGACCTCGTGATTTTTCTCGAAAACTCCCTCGATGCGGGTTTCAAGGAACGTTTTTCACACTCGAGGTGTGTTGTAAATAGTTGCTAAGCTTTTATTTAATCGGACAACCGTCTTGTTCACCGCACCGATGCCCTCATGCGTGAGATTTATTCGATTGACATTGGCATCAATGATGCTTAATGTTTCGCAACGCTTGCCTGCGCAACGTTTGCAAGGCAGATTTTGCCCGAGGAGGCTCCCTGTGCCCCGTATCATGTATCTGCAGAG